>DASZHU010000325.1:0-5480 GCA_035937605.1 Acidimicrobiales bacterium
AGACGGACGACGCCGCGCTCGGGCACACCCAGGCCGCTGACCGTGCGAAGGATCGTCGACTTGCCGGCGCCGTTCGTGCCGAGCAGCGCAACGGTCTCGCCACGCGCCACTTCGAAGTTCACATCGAACAACACCTGCACCGGCCCGTACGAGAAGTCCACATCGGCCACCTGCAGCACGGGCGGCGGCGCACCCGCTTCCGCGCGCTTTCTGTGCTCCTCCTGCTCCTCGAGCAGCTCCGAGACGACGAGCGACAGGTCGTTGCGGATGAACCGGGCTCCGTTCATCAGCAGCAAGCCGCCGATGATGCTGGTCGGAACACCGAGTGCGATGACGGTTCCTCGGGTGCCGATCGCATCGGTGAAGAACCCAGCGATGACGCCGCCCCCGAAGCCGCCGATGAAGAAGATGTACATCGTCGTGAGCGAGGAGCCCATGCCCCGCAGCCGGTACGGGACGACGGCGTACAGCACCGGTCCCACCATCGCGAAGGCCGCGGTGATCATCACCGACTGGGGGATACCGAGCACGACGAACCAGAAGCGGCTGTTGACGGAGAACTGGAGCGGGGTGAACAGCGCGGACGGCGCGATGAGCGCGCCGACGAGGGCGAGTGCCTTCGCCGGGTTCTTGCGGTACACCCGGTCGAAGTACCGGGCGACGAGCGGCAGAAGGGGGAGCGCGGCGATGCCGCGCAGGCTCAGCAACAGACCTCGACCGAAGGCGTCGGTGACGTGGAGCGTCTTCTCGAGGTACAGCGACGACAGGGTGTCCTGGCTGAACAGGCCGAACCCGAGTGCGCAGAACGCGACGAGGACCGTGCGGATCGTCGCGATCTTCTTCAGGCGCGCGAACGCGGCTTCCATCGAGATCGGAGCCGGCTTCTGCTCCTCGAAGACCTCACCGAGCACGTGCTGCTTCTCGAACTGGCCACGCGGGGGTTCGTGCATGAAGAAGGCGCCGATGGCCACGATCGACACCGGGATGCCGAGCGCGTACCACGCCCATCGCCAACCCTCGGCGCCGCCGGCCCAGCCGGCGATGCCTGCCACGAGCACCGGGCTCACGAGCCCGAGCAGGTGGGCGCCGCCTTGCATCGCCGCCGCCATCCGGGCGCGCACGTTGATCGGGTAGGCGTCCGCCACCAGCGACTGATGCACGGTGATCGTGCTCGCCTTCGTGATCCCGGTCGCGAAGCGCGTCCAGAAGAGCATGAAGGCGTTCACCGCGAAGCCGCTCGCCATCACGAACCCACCGAAGAAGATGGCAGTGACCCCGACGATCGGCGTGCGTTTCGCACGATCAGCGAGCCAACCCATCGGGACCGCACCGAGCACGAAGAACGCGGCCGACGCCGTGCCGATGAAGACGATGGTGCCCTCGCTGATCCCGAACGTCCGACGGATTTCGGGGGCGAGCACGTAGACGGCGGCGCCCTCGAGCTCGTCGAGAGACACGATCGCGGTGAGCACGATGAACATCAGCCAGCCGCCGGTGCGCAGACCCTGGCGCAGCGTCATCGGCTCGGCGTTGACGCCGGGCAGCAGATCGTCCGGGAAGACGACCTGCTGGCGCGCTTTATCCTGCGCGGCCTGGCGGGCCGCTTCTTCGTCGAGAACGGTGGCTGCGAGCGATGCGACGGAGTCGCCCGGTGCTCCTCGCTCGTTCACAAGCCCCCCTGGTCGCGCCGAGCGATGCGACTCTACTTCTCACACATCGAGTTCGTCCGCGCGGGCGGCGGTGTGTTCATTCCGCTCAATCCGGGCATCTGCCGACGATCGCTCACGATCGCGGGTCTGCATCCGATCTAGACCAGAGGGACGGCGCGGGGCGCGCGCCGACATCGCACAATGACGCATCCGCAACCGCCGACCGAGACACTTCCGGCGAGGTTCCAAAGGGGCGCGGGCGAGCTGCCGGACGAGGTGTTCCGGATGATCGTCGACATGACGGCGCATCCCTTCGTCGTGATCGATCTCGACGGCATGATCCGCTACGCGGGTGGCTCGATCGAGAAGGTGCTGGGCTGGCCGGCGGAGCAGGTCGCCGGGCGGAACATGATCGAGTTCCTCCCCCCCGACCAGGTCGAGCTTGCGGTTGCCGCGATCGGCGAGATCGAGTCGGTCGACCGCGACGGCGACGGCGTGCCGATGGTGTTCCAGATCCGCCGCGCCGACGGCGAGCTCGCGTGGGTCGAGATCGGGGCGATCCCGCTCCTCGACGTGCCGGGACTCGACGCCGCGATCGTGTTGCGCGAGCGCGTCTGGGACGGGCAGTACTGGTTCGACAAGTTCGTCGGCGCGTTGCTCGCGGACGAGCCGCTCGACGACGTGCTCTCTGCGCTCTGCCGCTCGATCGCCGCGACGCTCGAAGCGACGGTGTCGTGGTCCACTATCGATTCGACGGCGCCACGTTCGCCGGTGCGGCCGGGTTCGGCGCCCCCGTCGACCAGCTGCCGCTCGACATCGGCCCATGGTGCGATGCCGCGCTGTCCGGCACGACCGAACCGGCGCACGTGAAGCCGGCCGACCTCCCCTGCTTCGTCGGCGCACCCGCGATGGCGATGGGGCTGAACACGTGCTGGACGATGCCGATTCCGTTGAGCAAGGGGCTCGCGCCGGCGGTTCTGTCGGTGTGGCGCAACAGCGACGGCCCCCTGTTGATCGGGCACCGGCACGCGCTCGACCGGTCCGCGCAGTACGTGCAGCTCGCGCTTGTGCGTGCGGCCGAGCATCAGCGGCTCCGCCACCTTGCAGGTCACGACGCGCTCACCGGCGTGGCCAACCGTCCCGAGTTCCGGGATCGACTGGCGACGGCGCTCGCGATCGGCGAGCACGACCTCGCGGTAGCGTTCTGCGATCTCGACGACTTCAAGCCGATCAATGACAACTACGGGCATCGCGTCGGTGACGTCGTACTGGTCGAGGTCGCGACGCGCCTCCGTGGCTGCTTGCGCGCCGGCGACGAGCTCGCGCGCATCGGCGGCGACGAGTTCACGGTGCTGCTGCGCAACGTTCCCGATGAAGCTGCCGCGCGACACGTCGCCGATCGTCTCCTCGCCGCCGTGAGGGATCCGTTCATCGTCGAGGGAGAACCGGTGCGGATCGGGCTGTCGGTCGGCATCGCGCTGACGGAGCCCGGCGCGAGCGCGGATCATCTGCTCGAGCGCGCGGACGCCGCGCTGTACGAGGTCAAACGAGCCGGCGGCCAGGGAGCCCACATCTCGACGCCGCTACCGTCGGCCGATGGACCTCATCCAGGCGCTGCGGACGACCGGCGCGATCCGCGACTTCTTTCCTGACGCCATCGACGACGCCGTCGTCCATCGCATCCTCGACAACGCCCGGTTCGCGCCGAGCGGCGGCAACCGGCAGGGTTGGCGCGTCGTGGTCGTCAAGGATCCCGACACGCGTCGGGCACTGCGCGACCTCTATCGGCCGGGTTGGCACGACTACCTCGCCCAACGGATGGCCGGACTCACACCCTGGGCCCCGATCACGGATCGCGACGCCGAGTTCGAAGCGCGGAAGGGCGCGGCCACCATGCCCGCGGGAACCGGGTTCCCCGAGAACCTCGACGAGGTGCCGGTGCTGCTCGTGGTGCTCGTCGACCTGCGGGCCCTCGCCGCGGTCGACCGGGATCTGCCGCGCTACACGTTCGCGGGCGGTGCGTCGGTGTATCCGTTCGTGTGGAACGTGCTCCTCGCGGCGCGAGAGGAAGGTCTGGGGGGCGTGATGACCACGATGGTCATCCAGCGCGAGGTCGAGGTGATGGCGTTGCTGGATGCGCCGTCGGAGATGGCGGTGGCCGCGTTGGTCGCGCTGGGCCGGCCGGTGCGCGAGCTGCGCCGACTGACGCGGGGCGACGTGAAGGACTTCGCGACAGCCGATCGCGTGACCGGACCGGCGTTCACGGGGTGAACGCGCTCGCCGGCTGCGAGGGCAACTCGGCTCCCCGGCTACCCTGACGCCCACGTCAGGTTTCGGAGGTGAGGGGTGCGCATGACGCTCGAAGAGTCCCGGATGCTCATCGACGGGAAGCTGGTGCCGGCCACCGGGGGGCGGACGTACGACAACCTGAACCCTGCCACGGAAAAGGTCATCGGCGTCACCGCCGATGCCACCGCCGACGACATGCGCGACGCCATCGCCGCCGCACGACGCGCATTCGACGAGACGACGTGGTCGACCGATCCTGAGCTCCGGTCACGAGGGATTCGACAGCTCGCGACAGCCCTGGCGGAGGACCGCGAGGTGCTCCGCCAGGTCATCGTCGCCGAGGTCGGGTGCCCGGTGATGCTCACCGAGGTCGTGCAGGTCGACAAGCCCATCGACGATCTGCCGTTCTGGGCGGACATGGCGGTGTCGTACCAGTACGAGCACGACCTACCCGAAACCGAGTTCTACGGCGGCCGCCACCGGCGTCAGGTTTGGCGCGAGGCCGTCGGTGTCGTCGCCGCGATCAACCCGTGGAACTACCCGCTCTACCTCCACATCGCGAAGCTTGGTCCGGCGCTGGCCGCGGGCTGCACCGTCGTGTTGAAGCCGCCGCCCGACACGCCGTGGTCGGCGACCCACATCGGACGCTTGATCGCGGAGCGAACCGACATCCCGCCGGGCGTGGTCAACATCGTGAGCGCAGCCGATCCGGCTGCGGGTGAGGTGCTCACCACCGATCCCCGCGTCGACATGGTCACCTTCACCGGCTCGGCCGACACCGGTCGGCGGATCATGGCGGCGGCGGCGCCGACCTTGAAGAAGATCGCGCTCGAGCTCGGCGGCAAGTCGGCACTCATCGCGCTCGACGACAGTGATGTCGCGACGACCGCGATGTTCGCCGGGCTCGGCATGTGCACACATGCAGGCCAGGGGTGCGCGATGACGAGTCGCCTGCTCGTGCCGCGCTCGCGCTACGACGAAGCCGTGGAAGCCGCGGTGAGCGGAATGGCCGGGGTCAAGGTCGGCGACCCGACGGATCCGGAGGTGCTGCAAGGGCCGCAGATCAGCGCTCGCCAGCGCGACCGGGTCCTCGGCTACATCGAGCAGGGCAAGAAGGAAGGCGCGCGCATCGCGTGCGGCGGAGGTCGCCCCGCGAATCTTCCGGAGGGCTACTTCGTCGAGCCGACGGTGATCGCGGACTGCGACGAGAACTCGACCGTCGCGCAAGAGGAGATCTTCGGTCCGGTGCTGGTCGTGCTTCCGTTCGATGGCGACGACGACGCGGTGCGCATGGCCAACAACTCAATCTACGGCCTCTCCGGCGCGGTCATGAGCGAGTCGCTCGAACGTGCCACTTCCGTAGCGCGACGACTACGCACCGGGACGGTCGCGATCAACGGCGGACAGTGGTTCGGCGTGGACACTCCGTTCGGTGGGTACAAGCAGAGCGGTCTCGGTCGGGAGAACGGCGTCGAAGGCTTCGAAGAATTCCTCGAGACGAAGTCGGTCGGGCTGCCAGCCTGACAAGTCCCGTTTGGGGCA
>DASZHU010000326.1:0-14936 GCA_035937605.1 Acidimicrobiales bacterium
CGCGTCCCATCGTGTCGCCAGCGCCCGGACGAGCGCGCTCGTGTCGACGTGCAGGTGCGCGCCATTCCAGGCGACCAGCGCGGACAACGACACCGGGGCGCAGTCGATCGCCGTCGCGCCCGACACCAACGCGCCTTTGAACTCGTACCAGGATGTCGTGTCGGCAGCGCCCCAGTGATCGAAGCGCGGGCTGTCGTCGCAGCCCGTCTCCCACGGATGCACGATCGCGACGAGCCCGGATGGATGCGTGCGCTCGCGCAGGAAGTACTCCACGCCCGCCACCGCCCGCTCGACGGCATCACGCGGTACATCGATGCCGAGTCGCGTGAGCTCGGCGATCGCGTGGCCGTACATCGGCGGGTGCGTGATCGTCGACGAGCCCGACTGGCCCCAGAAGCCACGTAGGAAGTCCGGTTCGCGCTCGTAATCGACGTGCGGCACGAGGCCCGTGCGCTCGTCCTGGCACCGAAAGACATGACGGAGCTCGGTGACCGCACGATCCGCGTCGCCGAGCGCGGCCCAGATGAGCGAGTGGAAGCACGAGTCCCACAGCCATGCGAACGGGTAGGTGACCGCGTTCGGCACGGTGTAGCCCTCCGGCTGCCAATGGGCCTCCATGACCGCGCGAACGCGGTCCCTGAGTACCGTCATCGCGCCATGCCGACTTGCGCCATCGTGTCGTTCCGGCTCGGGCTCTCCGACGGCGTGTCGATCGTGGCCGCCTCGTGGCAGCGCGCGCTCGAAGGCCTCGGCTTCGATGTCGTCACCGTCGCCGGTGCCGGGCCGGTCGACCGCCTGTTGCCTGGTCTCGCGATCGCGGCGCCGGAGCCGCCGCCGACCGCCGACCTCGAACGGGTGCTCGACGATGCCGCTCTCGTCGTGGTCGAGAACCTCTGCACGATCCCGCTGAACCTACCGGCCGCACGCGCGGTGGGCCGCGTGCTGTCAGGTCGTCCGGCCGTGCTCCACCATCACGATCCCCCGTGGCAGCTGCCGCAGCATGCGCACGTCACCGAGCTCCCGCTCGACGATCCGTCGTGGCGCCACGTCGTCATCAACGAGATGACCCGAGCCGAGCTGGCGGCGCGTGGCATCCGTGCGGGCGTGATCCGAAATGGCTTCGATCCCGACCCTCCTCCCGGCAGTCGCGACGCGACCCGCGCCGCGCTCGACGTCGCGGCCGACGAGCGGCTGTTCGCGCATCCTGTTCGCGCCATCCGCCGCAAGAACGTGCCCGGCGCGATTCGGTACGCGGAGCAGCTCGATGCCACGTACTGGCTGCTCGGTCCGGCCGAGGACGGCTACGACGACGAGCTGCGAGCCGCGCTGCGAGCGGCGCGCTGTCGCGTGATCCATCGTCCGAGCCCGGGCTCGATGCACGACGCCTACGCGGCGAGCGACGCGATCGTGTTCCCGTCGACGTGGGAGGGCTTCGGGAACCCTCCGATCGAGGCGGCGCTGCACCGGCGCCCGGCGGCGGTCGGCCACTATCCGGTGGCCGACGAGGTGCGCACGCTGGGCTTCCAGTGGTTCGACCCCGATCGTCCGGCGGATCTCGACGCATTCCTGCGGTCACCCGATGACGCG
Source organism: Acidimicrobiales bacterium (assembly GCA_035937605.1). Lineage (GTDB taxonomy): Bacteria > Actinomycetota > Acidimicrobiia > Acidimicrobiales > JACDCH01 > DASUCS01. The sequence continues at coordinate 1,588 of DASZHU010000326.1, forward strand.
CTGCTCGACCGCAACCAGGATCTCGCCCGCGCCCACTTCTCGTTCGATCGGATGGCCTCGGATGTGCACGCGCTGCTGGATGGAGCAGGCTGGTTGCCGTGACCGAGGAAGACCCCGTTCTCGCGCGACGGGCACGCATCGCGAGACTCACCGAGCTGGGACAGCGAGTGGGTTACAGCCTGTTCGGCCTCGCGATCGTGCTGTTCGTCATCGGCTTCGTCGGGGGCTACTCGGATCTACTCGTCGCCCTCATCGTGGCGAGCCTCGGAATCGGCTCGATCGTGCTCGCACCGGCGATCGTCTTCGGTTACGCGGTGAAGGCGGCCGAACGCGAGGACCGCGAACTTGGCCGTTAGCCGAGCGCGGTGCCATCGTGACGGTGATCGAACGCTGATCCTGGGGGAATTGTCATGCCGAAGGCCGCCGTGTGCGTCGGGTTGAACGAGCCGCTCGAGATCCAGGACGTCGAGCTCGAATCGCCCCACGCGGGCGAGATCCGCATACGTATGGGCGCGTCAGGGGTGTGTCACTCCGACCTGTCGATCCAGAACGGAACGTTGATGGGTTCGTTCCCGATGGTGCTCGGCCACGAGGGCGCGGGCGTCGTCGAAGAAGTTGGCGACGGCGTCGACAGCGTGGCGGTGGGCGATCACATCGTGGTCTCGTGGGTTCCACAGTGCGGTCAGTGCTTCTTCTGCAAGAAGGGTCAGGGCTTCCTGTGTGAAGCGGGCCAGATGGCGATGATGACCGGGGGCCTCCTCGACGGCACCACGCGCTTCTCGCGGGGCGGCGAGCCCATCCGGCAGATGGCGTGCTCGGGCACGTTCTCGGAGAGCGCGGTGATACCGGCGATCGGCGCCGTGAAGATCCCGAAGGACGTGCCGCTCGATATCGCCGCGCTGATCGGCTGCGGCGTGCTCACCGGTGTGGGCGCGGCGCTGAACACGGCGAGCATCCGTTCGGGCGGCACCGTTGCGGTCATCGGTTGCGGCGGCGTCGGGCTCAACGTGATCCAAGGTGCGCGGATCGCGGGTGCAGACGAGATCATCGCCATCGACATGTTGCCGAACAAGCTCGACATGGCGAAGCAGTTCGGCGCGACGACCCTCGTCAATGCGGGCGACGGCGATCCCGTGGCACAGGTGATGGAGATGACGCAGCAGCGCGGCGTCGACGTCGCGTTCGAAGTGATCGGCCTGAAGCAGACGATTGAGCAGACCATCATGATGACCCGCCGCGGTGGCGAAGCCGTGCTCGTCGGCGTGCCCCGCATGGAGGTCATGCTCGAGCTGCCCGCGTTCTTCGGTGTGGTGCTGATGTCGAAGACGATCAAGGGCTGCTGGTACGGCTCGTCCAACGTGCAGCAGGACGTGCCGCGGTTGCTCGAGTACTACCGGCACGGCGAGCTGATGCTCGACGAGCTCATCTCGCGACGCATCCGCGTCGACGAGGTGAACGACGCGTTCAAGGCGATGGAAGCGGGCGAGGTGGCCCGCTCGGTCATCCAGTACTGAGTCGGACGACTACCAGCCGGAGTGGCCGGCCCGCGGCGGGAGCGTGCCGCGGTACCGGCGACGCCGGGCTTGTGTCGCGAGGAGGCTCACGCCCATCTTGCGCGCCGGTAGTGGCCGGAACGGCTCCGGCGGGCGGCGAGTGGTGCCGGGGGGAACCTGGCGGGCTGGCCTCACGCTGGTTGAGTTCGCCATGATCAACGGCGACTCCTTCCGGTCCTGAGACCCTGTTCCGGCGTCATCGAACGAAATGTCGCTTCGCCTCCCCGCTCCCCGTCGCCGTCGTCAACTGCTCGACGTCGCGTTGCGGGTTTTCGCGGAGAGTGGCTACCACGCGACCTCTATGAACGATCTCGCCGAAGCCGCTGGTGTGACCAAACCCGTGCTGTATCAGCACTTTCGGTCGAAGCGCGCGCTGTATCTCGAGCTGCTCGAGGACGTCGGAGGAAGGCTCCGCGATGCGATCGCCAAGGCCACGACCGAGGCGACGTCGCCGCGCGAACAGGTGCAGGCGGGCTTTCGCGCCTACTTCACGTTCGTCGCCTCGCAACAGCCAGCGTTCCAGCTCCTGTTCGGCGGCGGCGCCCGACGCGACGAGGAGTTCGCCGACGCGGTGCGCTCGGTCGAGTTGTCCATCGCCGAGACGATCGCCGCGTTGATCGTGGTGGAAGGACTCGACGACAGCCGGCGCCTGCTCCTGGCCCACGGGATCGTGGGGCTGGCGGAGGGAACGAGCCGCCACTGGCTCGCCGGTGGCCGCTCCGGCGGCGTCGACGAGCTCGCCGCGCAGGTGGCCTCACTCGCGTGGGCCGGCCTGCGCGGCGTACAGGGCTGACGACGCTCAGCTGCTGAAGAAGCCCGATCCGAAGTCGCTGCTGAACGACGAGAGCACCGACGAGAACGAGCTCTCGTCGAACGAGAACGAGCTGTCGGTGCCGAACGATCCGATCGGGTTCGACGAAGACGACGAGGCCGTCGACGAGTCGGAGCCGCTCGACAGGCTGAAGTCGACGCCGCACTTGTCTCGGCCGAACTTGTCGATGTTCTGCTCAGCCTGGGTCAGCTTCGCCTGATCGACCCCCTGCGAGGCACTGATGATCGCGCCGAACTGCTTGTTGGGGTCCGAGCCCGCCGCCTTGATCGCCGCGCCCACCTTCTTCACGAGGCGTTGATCGTGTTCATGTCGGCCTTGATCTCGCTGGGCGCTGACTTCGCGAGCTGATCGAACGCAGCGACGGCCTGGTCGACCTTGGTCGGATCCGTGAAGGCCTTGTCGAGCGAGGTGTTGTTCTGCAGCTTCTTGGCGTTCGTGCAGAAGTCGCCGGTGCTTCCGCTGCTTCCCCCACCGCGCGTCAACGCGAACGCGGCGCCGCCCGCGATGAGCACGACCGCGACCACGATCGCGATGATCTTGCCCGCCCCACCCCCGCCGCCGGCAGCCGCCCCCGCGGCGGGCACGTACGGCGGTGGCGTCCCCGGCCCGGCGCCCGGCGGCCCGCCGTACACCGGGGGCGGCCCGGCCTGGCCGGAGACCGGTTGCGGGGTCGTCGGATCGACGCTGGCCGCCTGGTCCGGCGGGTACCACTTGCCGTCAGATGCCTGCCACCATCCCGGACCACCCGATTGCTCGCTCATGTCGACTCCATCTTCCGCCGCGCCGTGACCAGTGGGACGTCCAAGTACAGCACGGCCGCGACCAAATTTCGTCGATCGCTCAGTCCGGGAAGTCGATGCCGAGGTCGGCCGCCTTCTTGGCGACCTCGTCGGGAAAGATGTTCTTCACGAGGAACAGGTCGCGGGCCAGCGCCCAGTTCGGCGCGTGCACCTTGGCGTAGCGCTCGAAGTACAGCAGCTGCTTCGTGACGAGCATCAGTTCCTGCGGGCTCGGCACACCGAACTGCTCCATCATCTGCACGATCGACTTGAAGACGTCGCCGAGGCTCACGCTCGAGATACCGACGTCGAGCATCGGTGCGAATGCCACTTGCATGCGCGCACCGACCTCCTCGTCGGTGCCGAGGTCGTCGGGGAACGCGCCGACGCGCTTGAACGCGCGGGCGACGCGACTGAAGTCGCCGTCGACCATCGACGTGAAGAAGAGGTCGCGGATGAGTCCCTTCCACTCGTCGGTCAGCTCGCCCATGATCCCGAAGTCGAGGTAGGTCGCGCGGCCGTCGTCGAGCACCCAGAGGTTCCCCGCGTGCACGTCGCCGTGGAACGGCCCGTGGATCATCGCCGCTTCCATCCAGACCTTGACCCCGCGCCGCAGGATCAGCTCGCCGTCGACGCCGCGCTCGCGGATCTCGTCGAACTCGTCCATGGGCACCCCGCACATGCGCTCCATGCAGATCATGTGCGGGCCGCAGTAGTCCCAGTACACCTCGGGTGCCGTGATGTGGCGGTTGTCGCCGAAGGCACTGATGTTCTCGCGGAATCGCGCCTGGCGGTACGCCTCGAGTGCCGGGTTCAGCTCCTTGAAGGTGTTGGCGTGGAGGTCCGCGACCGCGGCCGTGAGGTTCGCGCTCTTGCCGAGCTTCGTGCGCTGCAACGTGCGCGCGAGCCGATGCATGATGCGCAGGTCGGTGGTCATGCGCTCGCGGATGTTCGGACGCTGCAGCTTGATCACGGCCTCGCGCCCGTCGGGCAGCACGCAGCCGTGCACTTGCCCGATCGACGCCGCGGACAGTGGGCTCTCGTCGAACGACTTGAAGACCAGCGCGGGCGGGCGGCCGAGGTCCTTCCGGATCATGTCGCGCGCCGTATCGCCATCGAATGGAGGCACCTCGTCGAGGCAGCGCAGTGCCGCGTCCGCGAGTGGCGCGGGGAACACACCCGGCGACGATGCGATGAGTTGACCCAGCTTCACGAAGGTGGGACCGAGCGTCTCGAAGCCGTCGACCGCCCCCTCGGCGGCGGCGCGCGCCCAGGTGATGCTCGGATGCCGGAGCCTGCGGGCGAGCCCACGGACGACGCTCACCACGAGGACGACGTAGATCACGATCATGCGTCGGATCTCGGTGACACCGAACCGGTCGAGCGGCGGGGTGTCCACCAGGAGCGCGGAGGCGGGCGGCCCGCCGTGGTACGGACCACGGAAGTGGCTCACCGAACCCGGCGCGCCGAAGTCCGTAGCAGGGCGGTGAGCCGAATCTGACGCCAGGTCGTCGAACATCGGATGTCATTCTTGCTCGGTGGCGCGCTTCGACTTCGAAGAGACGTTCGGCGACGACTACCTCCACTTCTATGCCGACACGTTGTCGGACGCGCAGAGCGACGCCGACGTCGAGGTGATCGTGTCGACGCTCGGCCTCACCGGTGACGAGACCGTGCTCGATGCACCGTGCGGTCACGGCCGCATCGGCAATCGCCTCGCGGCGCGCGGCCACGAGGTCGTGGGCGTCGACGCGTCGGAGGTGTTCCTCGCGCGCGCCCGAGAGTGGGATGGAAGGGTCGAGTTCCTGAAGGGCGACCTGCGCGCGCTGCCGGTCGACGGCCCGTTCGACGTGGCGTTGTCGTGGTTCACGTCGTTCGGCTACTTCGACGACGACGACAACCAGCAAGTGCTGAGCGAGTACCGGCGCGTCCTGCGCCGGGGCGGCCGGTTGCTCATGGAGCTGCACAACCACGACGAGATCGTCCGCCGCTTCACGCCCGCGCCCTTCGGCGCGACGACGCGGGTCGGCGACGACGTGATGATCGACACGAGCGAGTTCGACACCGTGACCGGGCGCATGGAGACCGATCGCTTCCTGATCCGGGACGGCCGCCTACGCGAGAGTCACCACTCCGTGCGGATGCCGACGATCCCCGAGCTGCGCGCGTGGCTGGCGGAAGCTGGGTTCAGCGATGCGACGTTCACCGCCCGCGACGGCAACGAACCGTCCATCCACCGCCCCCGCCTCCTGGTGATCGCCACCGCCTGACCGGACTCCGCGGCGTTCGACGTGATCGTTATTCGATGCGGAGTCCGCTGATCGCGCGGCTGATGACGAGCTGCTGGATCTGCTCGGTGCCTTCGAAGATGTCGTAGATCTTGGCGTCGCGGTGCATGCGCTCGACGGGGTACTCGCGCGTGAACCCGTAGCCACCGTGGATCTGGATGGCGCGCTCGGTGACCCACACCGCGACGCGTCCGGCCTTCAACTTCGACTGCGACCCCTCGGCGTTCGTGTAGCCGCCGTTGCGCGCGAGCCACGCGGCGCGCCAGACGAGCAGCCGCGCGGCATCGATCTCCGTGATCATGTCGGCGAGCATGAATGCGATCGCCTGGTTCTGGATGATCGGCTTGCCGAAGGCGACGCGCTCCTTCGCGTAGGCCAGCGCCTCCTCGTACGCGGCGCGCGCGATGCCGATCGCCTGTGCGGCCACCGACGGCCGCGTCGCCTCGAACGTCGCCATCGCCGGCTGCTTCTCACCGGTGTGCTGGCCCTCGCGCGCCTTGGCGATCTTGGCGTCGAGCTTCTCCTTGCCGCCCAGCAGCATCCGCCCCGGCAGCCGGCAGTCGTCGAGCACGACCTCGGCGGTGTGCGACGCGCGGATGCCGTGCTTCTTGTACTTCTGGCCCTGCGCGATGCCCTTCGTGCCCTTCGGAACGACGAACGACGCCTGGCCGCGCGACCCGAGGTGCGGATCGACCGTCGCCGTCACGACGTGGGTGTCGGCGAGACCGCCGTTGGTCGCCCATGCCTTCGTGCCGTTCAGCACCCACTCGTCCTTGGCCTCGTCGTACACGGCCTTCGTCTTGAGCGACGAGACGTCGGAGCCCGCGTCGGGCTCCGACACGCAGTACGCGCCGATCATGATGTCGTCCGGGCCGGAGCCGAAGCACTGCGGCACCCACTCCACGACCTGCTCGGGTGTGCCGTTGCCGGCGATCCCCGCGGCCGCGAGACCCGAGCCGAAGATCGCGAGGCCGATGCCGGCGTCGCCCCAGAAGAGCTCCTCGAGCGTGATCGGGAGCGTGAGACCCGTGCTGTCGGACATCGACGCGTTGGCGAAGAAGTCGAAGGAGTAGAGACCGATCTTCGCGGCCTCCTGCACGATCGGCATCGGAAACTCTTCGCGCTCGTCCCACTCGTGCGCCGCCGGGCGCACCACGGTGGCGGCGAAGTCGTGGACCCAGTCCTTGATCTGCTGCTGGTCTTCGTTGAGGGACAGGGAGAAGTCGGCCATGTTCACTCCAGAAACGAAAGTTACCGGTCGGTAACAAGCAAGATAGCGACGAGGGCAATCGCTGCGCCAACGAGGTACGGCGCCGACACCGACGCGCCGAACAGGTACCCACCGAGCGCGGGGCCAACCGAACGGGCGAGGCCGCCGGCCGCCTGCTGGATCCCGAGGGTCTCGCCGCGCCGTTCGTGCGCGGCGCTACCGGCCGTGAGCGACGCGAGGGTCGGCGCCAGCACGCCCTGGCCGACGATGAGCAGTGCGAGCGCGAGCGTGAGCGGCGCCCACCCCGCGTCCACCGCGACCAGTGCCAGCCCGATCGTGTTGCACGCGAGCCCGACTCGCACCGTCTGCACCTCGCCGAGCTTGACGACCACGGTGTGGATGGCGCCGCCCTGCACGACGACGAGGCCGATCCCGATCAGGAAGAACAGGCCGTAGGTCGAGCTCTCCGTCAGGCTGAACCGAGCCTCGGTCAGCAGCGAGAACGTGGCCTCGAACCCACTGAACGCGACGAGCGACAGGAACGTTACGAGCACGAACCGCCGCACTCGCGCCCGATCCTGACGTTCTGGCGTCACGTGGTTCGGTATTTCGGACTGGTCGGCGCCAGAACGTGGAGTGTGGGTCTCGGGGAGGCGCTTCACCGCGGCGAGGGCGTTGACGCCCGCGATACCGGCGGCGATGAAGAACGGCAGCCGGTGGCTCACGAGCGCGGCCACTCCCCCGATCGCCGGGCCCAGCGCGAACCCTGCGCCGAACGCGGCCCCGAGGAGCCCGAGAAGACGGGCGCGGTCCTCCGGCGCCGCCACGTCGGTGACGGCTGCCTGGGCCACGGACACGCTCGCCCCGCTGGCGCCGTCCAGGATCCGGCCCAGGAAGAGCAGCCACAGCGACCCGGCCAGGCCGGTGAGCAGGCTGCCGACGGCGGTGCCCACGAGCGACATGATGATCACCGGCTTGCGCCCGACCCGGTCCGACAGGCGACCGGTGAGCGGTGAGCACACCAGCTGCGCGATCGAGAACGACGCGACCAGCACTCCTGCCGTGGCGGGAGACGCCCCGGCGTCGCGGGCGTAGCGGGCGAGGACCGGGAACAGGATCCCGAAGCCGATGAGGTCGAGTGCGACCGTCGTCCAGATCACCCCGAAACCAGGGGGCAGCGGTCGGCGTTGCGGCTTGGACCGCTGGGCGCGCACGGCGAGCAAGCCCATGCGGTCGAACCGCCGATCGTCAAGTCGGGGACCTGCAGTCACCAGCAGGGAAACTCACGGAACGTGGCGAATCCTTGCGTCATCGTGGCGAGTCGCGCTCGACGGCGACTCGCCCTGAGAGAGGGGGCGCACATGGCCATCGAGGCCTCGCACCACACCGACGCAGCCGACGCGCAACTCGCCCTCAAGGCGCAGACGGGGGATCGCTCCGCGTTCGAAGAGCTCTTCCGCCGTCATGGCCATCCCGCGTGGCGGCTCGCGCTCGTCGTCGGTGGCAGCGCCGACGTGGCGCGACGAGCAGTGGCCGACGGCTTCACGCTCTCGCTGGTGCGGTTGCAACGACACACGACGTCACTCGCCGTGCCCTTCCGCTTGCAGGTCACGCGCGCGAGCGGTGAGATCGCCGCGAGCGCGTCGCGTCGCGACGACACACCGGCCGATCCCGCGCCGAATGACATCTCCGAAGCATTCCTGCGCCTGCCCGAACGCTGGCGCGCCGCGTTGTGGCTCACGCTCGTCGAGGGAGGCACAGCCGCACAGGTCGCCCCGATCCTCGGTCTGCCCGCGGACGGCACCGCGGCGCTCGCCGCCCGAGCACGCGACGGCCTGCGCGCCCGCTACACGCGTTCCGCGCCCGTCGGTGCGTTCCACCTGAGCCATCTCGAGAATGCCACGACGCACCTGCGCGCCCTTGTCGTGCCCATGCCGCCCTCTGTCCTGGAGGCGGCGCGGCGGCGCTGGCAGGCGTGGCAGGACGCGCTCGACCGCGATCGGCGCCACGGACTCGCGACGGTCGTCCCGCTGAACCCCTGGGTCGAGCGAGTGCTGGCCACCGCCGCAGCAGGCGTCCTTGCGATCGGAGTCGCCGCCGCGCTCACGCACGACGCGAAGTCGACGGCGAAGAGCCCGCAACTCGCGGCGCCGGCCAACGACGACCACCCGCTGCGCAACTACGACTCGTCGTTCGCGACGATCTCGCACGTCGAGCCGGCGACGTCGTCCGCGACCGCCCTCGCCAGACGCTCGAGTGTGCGCGGCGCCGCGGTCACCACCGAGGCCGATGTCGCGCGCGATGCCGCCGGCGGGCAGTCGTCGTCGGCCACCGCGCCGTCGACGACCCCTTCGAGCGAGTCGACTCCGCCGGATCCAGCGGCCACGTCGGGTGGCGGTCCACGCGCAACTACCGGTGGCAGCATCAGCGGCACGAACGTGTCGGTCGCGATCGGCGCCGACGGTACGGGCGCGACCGTCGGTGGCACGACCATCGGCAACGCGCCGCCGGCGGCACCGGGTCAGGGTGTGCAGATCGTGGCCAATCCCGGCAACGGCCTTCCGCCCATCACGATCGTCGTCCCCTGACCTCGGGCGCGGTGACCCGCGCCCGATCTCAGCGGCGGCGGATCTCGGTACCCGCGGGTGTGTCCGCGACCTCGTACCCGATCGCCACGAGCTCGTCGCGCAGGGCGTCGGCTCGGGACCAGTCCTTCGCGGCGCGGGCCTCATCGCGCTCGATGCGCAACGCGTCCGCGGCGTCGTCGATCTCGGCTGACGACGTGCGCAACTCGAGGCCCACCGCGGCGCAGATCTGAAAGGCGGCAGCCGCGGCTGACTGATCATCGTCCGCGTTCGCTCGCGTGACGAGTTCGAAGAGCAGCGCCATGGCCGCCGGCGTGCTCATGTCGTCGTCCATCAACTCGCGGAAGCGAGCAAGCGCGCCGGCATCGGGCTCGGCCGTCTGCGCGTCCGCGAATCGCTCACCGAACCGGTCGAGACGCTCGAGCGCTCGCCCCGCATCCGCCACGCTGTCACGCGTCACCTCGATCGGCGCGCGGTAGTGCGAGCGCAGCACGAGCAGACGGTACGCACGCGGATCACTCCACTCGATGAGGTCGAGCAGGTCGGTGAAGTTGCCGAGCGACTTCGACATCTTCTCGCCCTCGACCACGACCCAGCCGTTGTGCACCCAGTGACGCACGAACCGATGGCCTTCGGCCACCGCCTGCGCGCGCTCGTTCTCGTGGTGCGGGAAGGCGAGATCCTGCCCGCCGCCGTGGATGTCGAACCCGTCACCGAGGAGATCGAGCGACATCACGACGCACTCGGTGTGCCAACCCGGCCGCCCCGGCCCCCAGGGTGAGTCCCACGACGGCTCACCGGGCTTGGCCTTCTTCCACAACGCAAAGTCGACCGGCGCGCGCTTCTCCTCGTTGGTCTCGACGCGCGCGCCGGCACGCAACGACTCGATCGACTGTCGCGCCAGCAGGCCGTAGTCCTCGACGCGCTCGGCCTGGAAATAGACACCGTCGCCGGTCTCGTACGCCACGCCGTGGTCGACGAGCGAGCCCACCAGCTCGACCATCCGCTCGATGAACGCGCTGGCGTGGGGATCGACGTCGGGACGCATCACGCCGATCGCGTCCATCGCCTCCCACCACACCTTCTCCCAGTGCGTGGCGACCTCGGTCCAGTCGACGTTCTCGCGCGCGGCGCGGTTGATGATGTTGTCGTCGACGTCGGTGATGTTCGACACGTAACGAACGTCGTAACCACGCCAGAGCAGGTACCGCCGCAAGACGTCGAACACGAGTGAGAACCGCCCGTGACCGAGGTGCGGCGGGCCGTACACCGTCGGCCCGCACACGTACATCGACACCTTGCCGGGGTCTCGCGGCTCGAGGGGGAACACGCCACCCCTCGCGGTGTCGAACAGGCGCAACATGAGCGCCGAGGGTACTGCCGCGCTACACGACGACCGGGAGTGCTTTCAAGCCACGCAGCACGAAGTGGTCGCGGTACTCGATCTCGTCGGCAGGTGCCGCGAGGCGCATCTCGGGGTAGCGCGTCGCCAGCGTCGAGAAGACGACCTGCCCTTCGAGTCGAGCGAGCGCGGCGCCGAGGCAGTAGTGGATGCCGTGGCTGAACGTGAGGTGCTGATTGTCCTCGCGCCCCACGTCGAGCCGATCAGGGTCCGGGAAGCGCTCGGGATCGCGGTTGGCCGCGGCGAGCAGCGTGACGACCTGCGAGTGCTTCGGGAAGGGGTGCCCATTCACCTCGAGGTCTTCGGTGGCGATCCGCCCGGTGACGTGTACAGGCCCGTCGTAGCGGAGGAATTCTTCGACGGCGCTTGCCGTCATGCCACCTGGGTCGGCGCACAGGCGGTCCCACTGGTCAGGATGTCGCAGCGCGGCGAACAGCCCGTTGCCGATGAGGTTCACCGTGGTTTCGTGGCCGGCAAGGAACAGCAGCAGCACGATGCTTCGTAGCTCTTCTTCAGTCAGCACATCGCCGGCCTCCTCGACCGCGAGCAGGCCGCTGAGCAGATCGTCCTGCGGATTCGCGCGTCGCTCCTCGAAGAGCCCGTTGAAGTAGTTGAGGAAGTACATCGCGGCGATGATTCCCTTGTTGAACGTCTCCTCGTCGATGTCGCCATCGAGCAGCCTCGTGGCGTCGCCCGACCAGCCCTCGAACTGGTGCCGGTCCTCCAAGGGCACGCCCATGAGCTCGCAGATCACGATCAACGGGAGCGGGTAGGCGAGCGTCGAGATCACGTCGAACGGCTCACCCGAGGTCACGTCGCGCAGGAGGTCGTCGAGGATCTCGGAGACGTGGGCGCGCAATCGCTCGATGCGGCGAGGCGTGAACGCCTTCGACACGAGCCGCCGCAACCGGGTGTGATCAGGGGGATCCAAGAACAACAGCGTCTTGAGCCCCACGCCGCCGGCCTCGGCGCGGATGTCCGGCCCGGCGAGTGGGTTGTCGCCGCGGTGGTCGGGGCTGCTCGACCATCGCGGGTCGCGGAGCACCGCCTCGCAGTCGGCCCAGCGCGTGAGGATCCACTCGTCGAGACCGTCGGCGTGCGCGATCGGGTCCGTCGATCGCAGCAGGTGGTACAGCGGATGCGGATCGCGACGGATCTCCGGAGAGAAGACGTCCTCGATCCTGAGTGCAGCAACCCCCTCGTTCCCCATGCGGTGACGTTACGCGCACATCGCCTTTCGGGCCATGTGGCATGCGCCACTACCCTCACGAACACATGGAGGTGCCGGAGAAACCCTCGCTCGAAGGCCTCGAAGCCAAGTGGCGTGCTCGCTGGGAGGAGGCGGGCACCTACCGCTTCGACCGCACGAAGACGCGCGACGAGATCTACTCGATCGACACCCCTCCGCCGACCGTGTCCGGCGCGCTGCACATCGGCCACTGCGAGTCGTACACCCACAAGGACCTCATGGCGCGCTTCTGGAGGATGCGCGGCAAGGAGGTCTTCTACCCGATGGGGTGGGACGACAACGGCCTCAACGTCGAGCGCCGCGTGCAGTTGATGCGCGGCGTGCTGTGCGATCCCTCCCTCCCGTACGACCCAGACTTCGTCGCGCCTGACCCACCTCCGAAGCGGCCGATCCCCGTCTCGCGGCCGAACTTCATGCAGCTGTGCGCGGAAGTCGTCGAAATGCTCGAGGAGAAGTACTTCGACCTGTGGTCCACGCTGGGGCTGTCGGTCGACTGGTCGCAGTCGTACACGACGATCGGCCCGAAGGCCACGCGCGTCTCGCAGCACGGGTTCCTCCGCCTGCTCGAGCGCGACCTCGCCTATCGCGCGGAGGGTCCGACCCTGTGGGACGTCGACATGAAGACGGCCGTCGCGCAGGCGGAGCTCGAGGATCGCGTGATTCCCGGCGCGTATCACCGGTTGGTGTTCACCCGCGCCGACGGCACGCCACTACACATCGACACCACCCGGCCCGAGCTGCTCGCGGCGTGCGTCGCCGTCGTGGCGCATCCCGACGACGCGCGCTACGCGCCACTCATGGGCACCGAGGTGACCACCCCCCTGTTCGGGGTGAAGGTGCCAGTCGTCGCGCACGAGCTCGCCGACCCCGAGAGGGGTTCGGGCATCGCCATGATCTGCACGTTCGGCGACACCACCGACGTGATCTGGTGGCGCGAGTTGCATCTACCCGTCCGCGCGATCATCGAGAAGGACGGCCGTATCGCCACTGCGCCCCCGGACGGGATGGACTCGCCCGAGGGTCGGGCGGCGTACGCCGAGCTCGCGGGCCTCAACGCGAAGCAGGCCCAGAAGCGGACCGTCGAGCTGCTGCGCGAGCACGGCGGCATGGAGGGCGAACCCAAGCCGATCGAGCACCCGGTCAAGTTCTGGGAGAACGGCACTCGGCCGCTCGAGATCGTGACGAACCGGCAGTGGTACATCCGATTCCCGCCGAAGGAGGCGATGCTGGAGCGCGGACGCGAGCTGCAGTGGCATCCGTCGTTCATGCACGTTCGCTTCGACGACTGGGTGAACGGGCTCGTCGGCGACTGGAACATCACCCGCCAACGCTTCTTCGGCGTGCCGTTCCCGGTCTGGTACCCCGTCGACGAGGACGGCAACGTCCTGCACGCGCATCCACTCACGGCGCGCGCCGACCAGCGTCCGGTCGACCCGTCAACCGACGTGCGC
>DASZHU010000327.1:0-6886 GCA_035937605.1 Acidimicrobiales bacterium
CGCGGCACTCGCGGCCCGGGGCCTGAAGGTCGGGGTGCTCGACGCGGACATCTGGGGCTACTCGGTACCGCGCATGCTCGGTGTCGACGGCCCGCTCGGCGTCGTGAAGCGTGACCGGAACCTGATCACGCCGCTCGAACGCAAGATCGGCGAAGGGCTCGTGCGGGTCGTGTCAATGGGGTTCCTCGTGGAGGACGAGGGCTCCGCGCTCATGTGGCGTGGCCTCATGCTGAACCGCGGCGTGCAGCACTTCCTCCAGGACGTCGACTGGGGTGACGACCTCGACTACCTGCTGGTCGACATGCCCCCGGGCACCGGCGACGTGCAGATGGGCGTGGCGAAGCTCGTCCCGCGGGCGGAGGTGATCATCGTGACCACGCCGGCCCTCGCCGCGCAGAAGGTCGCGGTGCGTGCCGCGTCGATGGCGCAGAAGAATTTCCTACGCATCGCGGGCGTAATCGAGAACATGAGCGCGTTCACCTGCGAGCACGGCTCGTCGTACGCGCTCTTCGGCGAGGGCGGCGGCGACGCGTGCGCCCGCGAGGCCGGAGCCCCGTTGCTGGGGTCGGTCCCGCTCGAGCCGAGCGTTGCGTCGGGCGGTGACAGCGGCGACCCCGTCGCGCTCGGTGAGGGCCCTGCCGCCGACGCGTTCCGCGCCATCGCGGCGCGCATCGTCGAGGAGGCCGTGCCCCCGATGGAGCTGGCCGGGTGCAGTGCCCGCATGCTCGAGGCGGCGATGGCCGCCCTCGACGATCTCGACGAACCGACGAAGGACCACGAACCCGGCGCAGAGTGACTCGAGCTACTTCGGCAAGCTGTCGAGGTCGCTGAACGAGCTGCTGAAGCGGCTGAAGTCGGTGTTGTCGGTGAAGTCCGACTGCTTCGTGAAGTTCGACGTGTCGTTGATGTCCGCCTGGCCGCTGAGGAAGTGGTCGTAGGCCTGCAACATCAACCCGTCGTAGAACGCGCCGCGGTCCTGGAGCGTGGACGGCCCGTTGAAGCTCTTCACCGCCGTCTGAACCGTGACGTCACCCGACGCGCCGCCGGTGGCGTTGACGACGAGGTCGAGCGAGACGGCGAACGGCGCGGGCACCGCGGTCTGCTCGGCGACACCGAGCCCGTTGAAGTTGGTGTCGTCGACCGCGAAGATCGCGCCCTTCACGGTGCTGAAGTCGATCGAACCGAGCGATGAATCGGAGCTGTCGATCTTCGTGGCGCCCTGACCGAAGGGCGTCGAACCGAAGTTGTTGCGGTACTTCTCGATTGTCGGGAAGTCCGACGCGACGGACAGGACGATGTCGAAGTTGCCTTCGGGGATGGCCTTCACCAGCAACACGGAGTTCGCCGGCACCTCGACGTGATGCACGAACACCCCGTTCGCCGCGGCGTGCCCTCTGATCGTGCCCAGGCCGGACGCGGCGCCACCCCCGCCGCCGCCTCCGCGCACGACGAGGAACCCGACGACCACGAGCACCACCACGGCCGCGGCGGTCACGATTGGAAGCCGCGAGCCGCGGCTGCCGCCTGCCTTCGACGCGGAAGGAGTGAACGGTGTGTTCGACGCCGGCGTGGCCGCCACTGGGGGCTGCGAAGCCGTGGTGGCCGGCATCGGATCGCTCGCCACGACGCCGGCATCGGACACGTCGTCGGTGAAGCGGGTGCCGTCCCAGTAGCGCAGCTCGTGTCGGCCGGATGGGTCGGGCTGCCAGCCCGCCTCGAGCGCGGTGGTGACCGTGCGCGACACGACCGGCTCCTCGGGTGTCGCCACGACCGATGCCGCCGCCGCCATCTCCGCGGTCGTCGCGCCCCCGACGGCCGCCGCCGCGGCGATCGCCGCGCCCAGCGCGATGGCGTGCTTCGGATGCGCGTCGATCGCAACCGGACGCCCGAGCTCCGCACCCACGAGCTCGGCGACGAGCGGGATGCGGGACGATCCGCCGACGAGCAGCACGCGACTGATGCCCGCCGGCTGGACGTTCGCGGAACGCAACGCGCGTTGCAGCGCAACGATCGAGTTCGTCAACGCCGGACGAATCATCGACTCGAACTCGGAACGGGTGATCCGGACCTCGGTCATCACGTTGGGCAACAAAACCGGGATCGACGTCTCAGTGTCCGACGAGAGAGCTTCCTTCGCCTCGATGCACTCCTCGCGAAGCCGAGCGGCCGCGGCGATGACCGTGGGATCGCTCTCGTCGAGATCGTCGAGCGCGCCGCCCACCGCGTCGCGGACGTACGCGAACACCGCCGCGTCGAAGTCGATGCCGCCGAGCCGCTCGACGCCCTGCGGGTCGCCGAGCGTCTCGAATCCGGTCGCGGTCTTGCGAAGCACCGCCGCGTCGAAGGTGCCGCCTCCGAGGTCGTAGACCGCGACGACCTCGCCGGTGTCGACGTGCTCGGTCGACGCGTAGTGGATGGCCGCGGCTTCGGGCTCGGTCACGAACGTTGGCTCGCCGATGTCCGCGAGATCGACGGTCTGGGTCAGGAGCTCCTTCTTGTACGGCCCCCAGTTGGCGGGGTGACACACGGCGACGTGGTCCGGGCGCTGACCCTCGAGCTGGGTGACGCGCTCGACGACCGCCTTCAGCAGCTCGGCGGACAGCTGCTCGGCCGAGTACGGGGTGCCGCCCACCATGATCGGCGTGGTGTCACCCACGCGGCGCTTGAACTCGCGCGCGACGCGGGCCGGTTCGGACAGCGCGCGCCGGTCGGCGGCTTCGCCGGTGAGCACCGCCTCGTCCTGGCGGAGGAACACAACGGAGGGGATCGCGGCAGTGCGCGTACCGATGGAGACGATCTGCGCGCGTCCCTCGCGATAGGTCGCGACGGCCGTGTAGGTCGTGCCGAGGTCGATTCCGAGGACGTAACCCATGGGTGGTGCGTGGCCGCCTATCCGGAGAGGCTGCTCAGGTCGGAGTCGTCGCTCAGCGTGCTCTGGAGATCGCCGATCGACTTGACGCCGCTGAAGTCGAGGAACTTCGGCTCGAGCTTCATCGTGCTCTTGCCGCCTTGGCACTGGGCGTTGTCGTCGACGAGAACCGGGACGAACTCGTAGTCACCCTCAGCGAGCACGACCATGAACGAATGGAAGTCCTTCCCGGGGTTGTCCGACTTGCCGGCGTCGTAGACGACGGTGCCCTTCGCGCCGATGTCCTCCTCCCGCAGGTTGCCGCACGCATCGCGAAGCTGGCTCTGCAACAGGTTCTTCACCCCGTCGACCTTCGCGGTCACGGTGTCGACGGTCTTCTGGTCGGCCAGCACGACCAGGCCGGGCGTGACCTTCTGATCGCTGGACGTCACGGTCACGATCACGACGGTGTTGTCCTTGATGTGCACCTTCTGGACCGACGGGTGCGCGACATCAGCCGTGTCGTCCTGAAACGTCACCGCGGCCTTGTCGAGAGCCGTGGTCTTGGCGCCGCCGCCACCGCCGCGCGTCGCGACGATGCCCACGATGATGATCACGACGACGGCGACGCCGCCGAGCGCGAGGTACAGAGGTGTCTTCGAGGACGACGACGCGGCCGGACCGGACGCGGCCTTCGCGGCGGCCTCCGACGGTGGCGGCATCGGCTTGCCACCGAGTGCGTCGGTCGCGGCGGCCCCCCGGTCAGAGACGTTGTCGAGCCACGTGTATCCGTCCCAGTACCGCAGCTCGTGACGAGCGGTCGGATCGGGATACCACCCGGCAGGATCACTCATCGACCGATGCCACCTCGCCTTCGCTCATCGGTCCCGCAGATTAGACACGATGCCTTGCGTGCGAGGGCAGGCAGTACCGTGGCTCGCCGTGCCTCGCCACGGAACTCGCCGCGTCGCGACGCGACTGCTCACCGTCGCGGCGGTCGTGAGCTTGGCCGGATGCGGCAAGCCGGCGAACCTCGACCATCAGGAGCAGGTCGCGTTCGCGAGAGAGTGCACCAGCCTCGTCGAGCGCAACCTGTCCGGCGATACCCCCCCGCGGCGCGGCTCGCTCGGTGGTGAGAACGTGAACCTCGACGAGCCGTCGAGCTTCTACTCGATCCTGGAACGCATTCGGGGCGCGTCGACCTACAACCTCCACGATCCGAAGCACAATGCCGACGTCGGGCGTCAGCCGCTCGACAACTGCGACGCGAAGGCGCCGCTCCTGTCGTCGCTCCTGACACGACCGGGCACCACCGGCGCCTCCACGACATCGACCACCAGACCCCGGACGGCGACGGGCAATTGACCGACGCACAGCAGTCGACCGTCAAGCGGTCGTGGCTCGACATCGCGGTGCCCGCACTCCTCGTGGCTGGCACCGCGGCAACACGCATGCCGCGCTTGTCCGATCCGCGCGCCTTCGTGTTCGACGAGATCTACTACGCGCCGGACGCCGCCGAGATGCTGCGACGTGGCGTCGAGAAGGGAGGCGTCGTCCATCCTCCCGCCGGCAAGTGGCTCATCGCCATCGGGATCCGCCTCTTCGGCTTCACGCCGTTCGGCTGGCGGTTCGCCGCGTTGGTGTGCGGCTGCATCATCGTGCTGCTGACGTACATCGCCGCCCGCCAGTTCGTTTCGGGTCGCCTCGTTCCGGCCGTCGCGGCCGGCGCGGTGGCACTCGACGGCGTCTCGTTCACGACGGGCCGAACCGCACACCTCGACGTCTTCCTCGCGCTCTTCACCACCCTCGCCATCACCTTGACGCTCGTGGCGCTGCGCGACCCGACCAACCAGAAGCGAGTGCGATGGTGCATGGTCGGCTCCGGCGTCGCGCTGGGCCTCGGGCTCGCGGTGAAGTGGAGCGCCGGCTTCCTGCTTCTCGGCGTGCTGCTGGCGTTCCTGTGGATGCGCGGCCGCGAGGCGGCAACGCCCGGTCACGGCAAACGCATCTTCGCGACGGTGCTCACCCTGACCGTGCTGCCCGTCGGGGTCTACCTCGCGGCGTACACGCCGTGGATCGTGAACTTCGACAAGACCTATATCCACATCGTGCGGTGCCGGAACAACAACGAGTGCTCCGAGTCCCTCACCGAACGGATCCGACTCTTCCTGCGCGATCAGGACCGAATCCGGCAGTTCCAGCAGAGCTCGTTGCAGGAGGGCAACTCGAACGCCGACCTGTCGTGGAAGTGGATCAACCAGATGCATCCGTCGACGCTGTTCCGCAAGACCTGCACACCCCAGCTCAACCAGGCACCCAACGATCTCGCCGATCAGTCGTGCGCCGGCGCCAAACCGGGCGACATCGTTGAGATCGTCACCGTGGCGAACCCGATCGTGTGGTTCGCGGGAATGGGCGCCGGATTGATCCTGGCCTGGCGAGCGGTGTTCCGTCGCGATCGCCTCGCGTTCTTCCTGCTCGCGTTCGGCCTCTACCAGTGGCTCCCATGGGCGATCAACCCTCGACACTCCTACACCTTCTACATCGCGCCGCTCATCCCGGCGATCGCGCTGTGGATCGCGGCGGTACTCGCGAAGAAGCCGTTCAAGTGGCTCCTCCCTGCCTTCGCCGTACTCACCGTCGTGGCGTTCGCGTTCTATTACCCGATCTGGGCCGGCAAGCCGATGTCGCCTGATCAGATCCGCGCCCGCGAGTACTGGCGCGCCTACTGACGCCCCACGATCGCGTGTTGCGTCAGTCGGCCGTGCGGAGGGCGACCGCAGGTTTGATACGACTCGCCTGCGCCGCGGGTGCCGCGACTGCGAGCAGCGACGCCCCCCACGCCGCGGCGCCGAGCAACAGAATGGGGAGCCACGGCACGACGAACGGCAGCTTCGTGTCGCCGAAGGTGGTCGAGTTGCTCAGCACCGAGAACCCGGTGAGCAGACCGAGCACGGTGCCGATCACGATCCCCTGCAACGCGATGAACGACGCCTCGATCAGGAACGCACGCCTCACGATGCGCGACGAGAAACCCATGGCCCGCAGCATCCCGATCTCGCGGCGTCGCTCGCGCACAGCGCGGACCATGACCACGCCGAGTCCGGCGATGCCGATGACGAGCCCGAGCGCGAGGAAGCCCTCGAGCAATCGGATGAACGCGGCGGTTCCGCGCAATCGATCGTCGACGAGCGCCCGGAACGTGTCCGCCTTCACCCCGTTGGCCAACAGGTCGGCCTGCAGTCGGCTGCCGACGTCACTCGGCGCCACCCCGTCGCGAACCGCAACGTAGAAGCGACCGTTCGCGGCGCGATCAACCAGCGACGAGACCGTCCTGGCCGCGACCATCGCTCCGTTCTCGGCCGGGTCGAGGTCGCCGTCGATGCCCACGACGGTCAGCAGGTGCCGGCGCCCGCCGGCCGGGTCGATCACCGTCAGCTTGTCGCCCAGCTTCACCGTCGAGCTCGGCGGCCCTCCACCTGACGACAGGAAGTCGCTCGGCACGATCACGAGATCCGGTGACGCGAGAACGGCCCGCCACGTGACCTCGTCGCTTGCGTACTGCTTCACGCGGGACGACAGCTTCGGCACCCCCCGCGCGAGGAGCGTCTCGTCGAAGCCCGTGAAGCGGCGTTGGAACGAGTCGCTCGTCGTCGGCGTCTCGAACTTCGCGAGGGACTGCACGATCGGCGCGACCGCAACGACGTCGCGCTCGTTCAGCAGTTGCCGAGGGGTCACCGGGCTGTTCGGGTTGCTGTCGACCCGCAGGTCGTAACCGGCGCGCGTGTCGTTGGCCGCGCGGGGCGCCTGGGCCTGGAACACCTCGGCGAACACCGTCATGAACACCAGCACGAACATGATCAGCGCGTACATGCCGAGCAGGAGACCCGTGCGGAACCGCCGTGCCAGCGGATTGGCGAGCCCAAGACGCGCGGCCAGGCCCTGTCGTGTCGCTGCGAGCACGTCGCTGATGCGATGGAACTGGTCGACGTTGGTCATCACGAGGGCAACCGCGGTGAACACCAGCACCAGACCCTG
>DASZHU010000328.1:0-6296 GCA_035937605.1 Acidimicrobiales bacterium
GCTCCAGCTCCTCCTGCTCGTCCACCTCCGGGCCGGGTCCGGCCTTCACACCGCCAACATCGAGGGCATCGGCTCCGTCGGCAACGAGACGCTCGGCCTTGCGTATGAAGTCGTCGAACCCGAAGTAGGTGCCCTGGTCGAAGAAGGAGTCCGGCGTGCGGTTGAGGATCCCCACGACGACGGCCGCGGTCGTGATGTCGAAGCGACGGTTGCCCAGCTCGAGGTAGCTCATGGCGGGCCGAACCTACACCGGCGGTCCGCGGGCCCGGCCGGCCCTCGAGCTCGATCGACACCGTGAGGTGACCGCCCGGCGTGCGCTCCAGGACGACGCCGACGATCACGGCGGGACCTCGAGACCACAGCGCGCTGGCGACGACCGCGCCCGCGACGAATACCGCACCGCGATCGGACACGCGCCTCCTCCGTGGTCATGACGGGATGCCAGGGGAAGCGTTCCGAAAACTACCGGTCGGCTGTGACCGTGGGAACCAGCGGAGACGAATGTTCGTCGGACGGGCATGCGAACCTGCCTGACCCGAGCCACCACCGCGATCACCGTTGCGGTCACCGCTGTCGTCGTCCTCGCCAGCCCGGCCTTCGCCTGCGGTGGCCTCGTCGGCGAGAACGGCACGATCCAGCTGCAACGCACCACGACGCTCGCCGCGTACCACGACGGAGTCGAGCACTACGTCACGTCATTCGAGTTCTCGGGTGAGGGTGAGCAGGTCGGTTCGATCGTGCCGCTCCCCGGCATCCCGTCGTCGGTCGAGCGCGGCGGCGACTGGACGCTGCAGCGCCTCGAGCGCGAGGTGAATCCGGTACCGGACACGACAGCGAGGTTCGCCGAGGGCTCCGTTGCAGCCGCAAGCAGCGCGCAGGTCATCCTGCAGACGAAGATCGATGCGCTCGAGATCACCGTGCTCAAGGGCGGCGGCGCGGAAGTCGGCAAGTGGGCCACCGACCACGGCTTCCTGCTCACCCCCGATGCGCCCGAGGTGCTGGACTACTACTCGCAGCGCAGCCCGATCTTCATGGCCGCCCGGTTCGACGCTGCCGCCGCTCGCGACCGCGGGCAGAATGCCGGCGACGGCACCCCGATCCACCTGACGATCCCGCTCGACCGCCCCTGGGTACCGCTGCGGATCCTGGCGTTGGGCCGCGATCCGCAGTCGACGGTGCAGGCCGACGTCTTCATTCTGACCGACCAGCGTCCCGAGCTGCTCACTGGTGACTCCGGTATCGACCTCGCCCGCAGCGGGCCGGCCTCGAGCCAACTCCTGAACGATCTGCGCGCCGACAAGGGCATGGAGTGGGTGCCCAACGCGGAGTGGCTGACGTACCTGAAGATCGACACACCGGCCGGAAGGCTGACACACGACCTCGCGGCATCCGTCGATCCGTTCACTCCCCCATCGCGCGTCGATGCCGGGATCGCTGCTCGCGATGTGTTGAACAGGCTCACGATCGCCGGACCACGGCATTGGCTGGTCCCAACCGGGATCGCGGTCGCCGCGCTCGCGATCGCCGGCGCACAGCTCGGGTTCGCCCGCCGTCGCCGGTATGTCGCGTGAGTCGTTCGAGGATCGTGCTGCCGATCGCCGTGGCGAGCGTCTTCGTCGCCGTTCTGGCTGCCGGACATGCGTTCGCGGACACGTCGAGCCACACGATCACCGGTGCCAACACTGTGCTCGGCCCCCAGGACACAACGGTCGAGGTGACGATTCACCACAGTCACTTCACGCCCGATGCGTTCACGGTGCAGACCGGAACCGCCGTTCGATTCGTGATCCACAACGAAGACCCGATCGATCACGAGTTCATCGTCGGCGACGCCGAGGTGCACCGCCGCCACGAGGCCGGCACCGAGAAGGTGCATCCGCCGCGCCCCGGCGAGGTGTCGATCGCAGCCGGAACGACGGCGGAGACGACGTTTCGGTTCGAAGGCACGACCGGCTCCGGAACCGTGATCTTCGCGTGTCATCTGCCGGGACACTTTCGATTCGGGATGTCCGGCACCGTCGCCGTCGTCTCGAGCTGACGACGTCACACCCGCACGAGCGGTCGAATCTGATCGAGCTTCGCGGGACCGATGCCGCGCACGCCGAGCAGGTCGTCGACCGAGCGGAATCGGCCGTGCTGCGCCCGGTAGTCGACGATCGCCTGCGCCGTTGCCGGGCCGACGCCGGGGAGCGCGTCGAGTTGCGCAACCGTGGCGGCGTTGAGGTCGAGCGGCGCGGCGGACGGCGATGACCCCGCGGGTCTCCCCGTATCGGCGTCGGCAGGAACCTGCTCTCCGGTCCGCGGCACGTAGACCTTCTGGCCATCGCTGAGCGGCGCGGCGAGGTTGATGCGGTCTGGATCGGCATCGGCCGCGAGCCCGCCCGCGGCCTGGACGAGGTCATCGACCCTCGAGCCCGGGACGAGTCGGTACAAGCCGGGCTTCGCAACGGCTCCCGCCGCCTGCACCACGAGCAGTGAGACGGGAGCGGACGCCATCGACTCGGGCGGGGCCGCACTGGCGCGCGGCAGGCTGGACTCCGGGGCCGGGCCCGCGGACGCGGGCCACAACACGACCGCGGCCACAGATGCGACGACGAGCGCCGCGATCACCCCGAGGGCGACGCGGGCGGGCCGGTGCAGCGCGTGCACGCGCTCGACGAACTGGTCGAACCGATCACGCCACGAGGCGTCGGGCAACGGCCGGAACGGCTCGATTGGAGACGACGGCGGAGCGCCGGGCACAGGCACCCTCCCGATTGGTCATGCAGGAGGGGGAAGCTCCGAGGAAGCGACTCGACTCGAGGTGATCACACGAGCGAGGAGATCAGAAGAGGCGGGAAGTCAGCGCCTTCCGGTATTGCGCCGTCAGCGGATCGGCCGGGCCCAGCAGCTCGAGCAGGTCGACGAATTCCTGCCGCGCCTGATCGTCGTGCTTCACGCGGTCGAGCAACGCGTCGAGCTTGGGCGTGATCTCGCCCGCGGCGGCTGCGCCGTCGCTCGCGAACTCGTCGCCTACGCGCGCGAGAGCGGCCACACGACGCGTCTCGGTCGTCTCGGGGATGCGCTCGAGGAGCGCGAGCGCCTCGTCGCCCTTGCCGTCGCGCGCGAGCAACTCGGCGAGCGCCACGATCGCGACCTCGTGACCCGGGTCGAGCTCCAGAGCGGCACGCAACGATGCTTCGTCAGCGGTCGCGACGAGCGCCGCGATCTTCTCGTCGGTCGCCGACGGCAACACCGCGCTCACGAACTGACGAACTGCGTCCTCCCCCTGCGCGCCGACGAAGCCGTTCACGACCTGGCGGTCGCTGACGGCATACACCGCCGGGATCGACTGGACGCGGAACGCCGCGGACGCCTGCGGGTTCTCGTCGATGTTGATCTTGGCCAGCACGGCCTTGCCGTTCGTGTCGTCGACGACCTTCTCGATGATGGGGCCGAGCGTGCGGCAGGGCCCGCACCACGGCGCCCACAGATCGACGATGACCGGAACGGTCTCGCTACGGGCCAGGACTTCCGTCTCGAACGAGTCGTCGGTGACATCGATGACCATCGACGCCGAGGCTAACGGGCGCGTTCAGGATTACCGTCGCCACGGCCGACAAGTACTCTCACGGCCGATGGCGATCGACGGAATCAACGAAGAGAACGTCACGGCTTGGCTCGAGGCCAACGTCGAAGGCGTCGCACCTCCGTTGACGTTCGCGCTCATCGCCGGCGGGCATTCGAACCTCACGTTCGGCGTCACCGACGCCAAGGGGTCGAAGTACGTACTGCGCCGCCCACCCCTCGGACACGTGCTCGCGACCGCGCACGACATGCAACGCGAGCACACCATCATCTCGGCCCTCGGCCCTACACCGGTGCCCGTCGCGCCGGCGCTGGGCCTGTGCATGGACCACGACGTGAACGGCGCGCCCTTCTACGTGATGGGCTTCGTCGACGGCAACGTGATCCGCGATGCCGAGGCCGCCCGCACCCTGCTCGACGAGGAAGGCCGCCGAGTCGCGAGCGAGTCGGTCGCGGACGTCATGGCCGACATCCACGCCGTCGACGTCGACGCGGTGGGTCTCGGCGCGCTCGGCAAGAAGGAGGGCTACATCGCCCGCCAGCTCAAGCGCTGGTACACCCAGTTCCAGGGATCGCAGGAGCTGACCGAGCGCCCGGTGCCGCTCGTGCACGAGGTGCACGACACCCTGGCTGCCCGCATCCCGCCCCAGGATGGGGCCACGATCGTGCACGGTGACTATCGCCTCGACAACTGCATGCTCGGCTACGACCACCGCATCGCGGCGGTGCTCGACTGGGAGATCTGCACCCTCGGCGATCCGCTCGCCGACGTGGGGCTCCTCATGGTGTATTGGAACGAAGCGACGGACGAGCACGCCACGCTCATCACCACTGCAGCAACGGCGGTCCCGGGTTTTGCGCTGCGTGCCGATCTGCTCGAGCGGTACGCCAAGACGTCCGGACGAGATCTTTCCGACATCGACTTCTATGTCGCGTTCGGTTACTGGAAGCTCGCGTGCATCGTCGAAGGGGTGTACGCGCGCTACGCGCACGGCGCGATGGGTACTCCCACCACCGGCTTCGAGGCGTTCGCCACCCAGACGGTTCGTCTTGCGGATGCGGCCAAAGCCGCCGTCGACAAGTTCGCCTGATCCGTGAGTCTGTACGAGTTCCTCGAACGACCAGATCTCGAATCACCGGTACTCGTCCTCGCGCTCGACGGCTGGATCGACGCCGGCGTCGGCGCGGCGAACGCCCGTGCCGCCCTGCTCGCCGCGCTCGAGCCCACGACCGTGGCCCAGTTCGACAGTGACGAGCTACTCGACCATCGCGCCCGTCGCCCCACGCTGCATCTCGTCGACGGGGTAGTCACCGGGCTCACCTGGCCATCGGTCGAGCTCCAGGCCGCGAGCGACGCCGACGGCCGAGATCTCCTGTTGCTCGTCGGCTCGGAGCCCGACCACGCGTGGCGCGCGTTCACGAAGGCCGTCGTCGACCTCGCGCTCGAGTTCGGCGTGCGCATGGTGGTTGGGCTCGGCGCCTATCCCGCTCCCGTCCCCCACACGCGTCCGACCAGGCTTGCCATCACGGCGGGCGACGCGACGCTCGTCGGACCGAACATGGTGCGAGCCACGATCGACGTCCCCGCCGGTGTCCAAGCGGCGATCGAACGCCGGGCCACCGAAGTCGGTCTGGCCGCGATCGGGCTGTGGGCCCAGGTGCCGCATTACGTCGCCGCGATGCCGTACCCGGCCGCGAGCGTTGCGTTGATCGAGGGCCTCGAGTCCGTCGCCGGGCTACGAATCGAGAGCCAAGCCCTGCGCGACGAAGCCGAGACCACGCGGCAACGAATCGACTCGCTCATCCGCGAGAACGACGAGCACGTACGCATGGTGCAGCAGCTCGAGAGCGCGTCCGATTCCGAACAGCCGGCGGGGACCAGCACCGATCTGGGTGCCGGTCCCCTGCCGTCAGGCGACGAGCTCGCCGCCGAGCTCGAACGGTTCCTGCGCGAGCAGGACTAGTTGGCGCTCGAGCTCGACGAGCTCGAGCCCGAGGCAGGACTCGGGTACTCCTTCGCCACCTCACCGGGGGGCGGTGTCGTGTACAGAGTCACCGCTCCGTTCGTGTCGAAGGCCTTCGTGTCGCTCGTCCAGTGGCCGGACAGGAACCGCTTGCCCCCTTCGCTGTACTCGTACATGCCCGTGCCCTGCTTGCGCACCTCGTCGGGACCCGTGGCGCTGGGATCCCACCACACCTCGGTGAAGTCGTCGATGCCCCAGTAGTCCTCCGAGATCGTCGGCCAGAAGCCATGGTTGCCGTACGAGATGGTGACGGTCGTGAGGTGACCTGACGGCGGCGTGCCCGCCTCGAGGCCCTGACGGAACGTGTCGCGCGTCAGCTTCGGACCGGCGGCTTGCAGCGCTGCGTAGAACAGGGCGACGTCGGGCCACAGGATCGGCGCGGTGTCGATCGCCGGCGGATCCTGACCCGTGTACCACCGGTACAGGTTGAACGCGTCGGACTTCTCGGGGTCGATCCGCGCGCTCAACGCCGAGATCCCGAATGCGTGCGACCACTGGGTCTGGTCGTACGTGCGACCGAACGCTGTCGTGTCGATGAGCGCCGCCGGGCCGAGGATCCATTCCGGTGCGTAGTTCTGTCGCGTCGCCTCTTCAGTGAAGGTCTTGGGTGCGATCGGGTCGGTCTCGAGGATCACCGAGGTCACGCCGGCTGACTTCAACTTCGAGATCACGGTCGTGGCGTCTTCCTGCACCGTTGGCAGGGTG
>DASZHU010000329.1:0-6398 GCA_035937605.1 Acidimicrobiales bacterium
CCATCCGTGCACGTTCGCCGTGCCCACTGGGAACTTCGGGAACGTGCTCGCCGGCTGGTACGCGCGACGCATGGGCACGCCGATCGAGCGATTCATCATCGGCTCGAACACGAACGACATCCTCGCCCGCTGGGTGTCGACCGGCGCCCTCGTGTCGGGCGAGGTCGTTCCCACCTGGAGCCCGAGCATGGACATCCAGGTGTCATCGAACCTCGAGCGGCTGCTGTTCGAGTTGCTCGATCGCGATGGCAGCCGCACCGCCGAGCTGATGCTGCGATTCCGTGACATCGGGTCAGTCGAGGCGCCACGCGATCCGTCGTTGGCGGCGGCGCGGATCGACGACCACGAGACGCTCGAGGTGATTCGCGACGTGCACGAGCGCTACGGCTACCTGATCGATCCGCACACCGCGGTCGGCATCGGCGCAGCCCGGCGCGCCGGACGAGACGGCGAGCGCATCGTGTGCCTTTCGACCGCGCACCCCGCGAAGTTCCCCGACGCGGTGCGCCAGGCCACCGGTGTCGAACCGCCGATTCCGGCGCGACTCGCCGCCGCGCTCGAAGGCGAGGAGCGCTACGAACGGCTACCGAACGAGCTCGAGGCGGTGAAGGGGTTCGTGAGCGCGAGCGTCAGTTGAGCGCGAACAGATCCGCGAAGTTGCCCGAGTAGAAACGATCTCTCGCAGTCGCGCTGACGCCTTGGAGCGTTGCCTCGAACTTGCCGAGTGGGTCCTTCGTGCCTTCCGGGTGCGGGTAGTCCGAGGAGAACAGGAAGAGCTCTTCGCCCGCTTGCTCGATGAGCCACGACACGGGCTCGGTCGGGAACGGTGTGAATCGAACTTGGCGCCGGATGTAGTCCGACGGCTTCATCGACAGTTCGTTGAGCAGCGGCTCGCTCCGTTTGAACGTGCCCTGGGCGATGTCGATACGGCGCAGGAGCGCCGGCACCCACAACGCACCCTGCTCGATCACACCGCACATGAGGCGCGGGAACTTCTCGAACACACCGTCGAGCACCATCGCGGCGACGAAGATCTCCGGCGGGTTGTGCAGCACCATGTAGTCCTTCGAGCGCACGTTCTCGCCGCCGCCGATGAAGTCAGTCGGCTTCGGGCGGCCGTTCTCGTGGAAGCTCGGGCGCAGCGGCTGTCCACCGCCGCCGACATGCAGCATCAGCGGTATCTCGGCGTCTTGCAGGCGCGCCCAGACGGGATCGAGATCGGTGTGCGTGGGTGAGTGCGTGCGCGGTGGATGCGACGGCACGAGGATCGCGCCGCAGCCGAACGCGAGCGCTTCGTCGACTGCATCAATCGCGAGCGCGGGATCGTTGAGGGGCACGAACCCGACCGCGATGAGGCGATCGTCGTTCGCACAGAACTCGGCCATCATCCGGTTGTGAGCGCGGGTGCCGCCGTAGAGCAGCTCGTGATCCTTGCTGATGAACTGATCGGGAGCGAACGTCGAGAACACGAGCTGCTTCTCGAAGCCGAGCAGATCGAGCGCGTGGCTGCGTTCCGTCGGATCGAACGCGCCGTACGCGTGCCAGCCCTTGCGGGTGAGCAGGTTCTCTTCGATCGCGTCGAGCGTGACCGTGCCGGCCTTGCGTTGGTCGGCTTGTTGCACGGCTTCATCGGCGAGCGCGCCCGCGCCACCGAGGTAGAGAGGCCGGATCCGATCGCGGATGTCTGGATCCGCATGGGTCACGAGCCAGTCGCTCGTCTCCATCACGTGGCTGTCGGCGTCGTAGAACACGCGACCCTCGGCGTATGGCATCGATTCCCCCGAGCATTTGCTGATTCGTGTTCCGCAAGCCTGTCACGCCGGGCAGACTCGGTCCTGTGAAGTACGTCGTGTGCGTTCCGGACGGCTGCGCCGACGAGCCCATCGACGCGCTCGACGGTCGCACGCCGCTCGAGGCGGCCTCGATGCCCACGCTGGCGGCGCTCGCGGCGCGCGGCGAGGTGGGACGCGCCGCGGTGATCCCTCCGGGACTGCCGCCGGGCTCCGACGTCGGCAACATGTCGATCATCGGTTACGACCCCGCCGCATATCACACAGGTCGCGCTCCGATCGAGGCCGCGGCGCTCGGTCTGCGGTTGCGTGCTGACCGGGTTGCGTACCGGTGCAACCTCGTCACGCTCGGCGACGACGGGACGATGCTCGACTTTGCAGGCGGGCATCCGACGTCCGAGGCGGCCGCGGAGGTGCTGGTCGCGCTGCAGGCCGAGCTCGGCAATGACGAGGTGCAGTTCCATCCGGGTGTGCAGTACCGCCACATCCTGGTTGCGCCCTCGGAGTGGGCGGAGGCGGAGTGCACCCCACCACACGACCTGAGCGACAAGCCCGCGGTGTGGCCGACCGGTCCGGCGGCGGCGAAGTTGCAGAGGCTGATGGACGCGTCCCGCGACGTGGTGTCGCAGTTCGGCCTGAAGGCCACGCAGATCTGGCTCTGGGGTCAGGGCTTCCAGCCCGAGATGCCGGCGTTCCGCGACGCGTACGGCGTCGAGGCCGGCCTGTGCACCGCCGTCGATCTCGTGCGCGGGCTCGGTGTGCTCACCGACATGCACGTGGTCGAGGTCGATGGGGCCACGGGTTGGTTCGACACCAACTACGAAGGCAAGCGCGATGCGGCGCTGCAATCGTTGGCCGCCGGTCTCGACCTCTTCCTCATCCACGTGGAGGCCACCGACGAGGCCGGCCACGCGGGCAACCTCGAGGAGAAGATCAAGGCGCTCGAGAACTGGGACCGTCGCATCCTCGCCGGCCTGATCGACGGGCTCGACTCGATGGGGCCATGGCGGTTGTTGCTCTTGCCCGACCATCCGACTCCGGTGCGCACGAAGACCCACACGAGCGACTCGGTGCCGTACCTGCTCGTCGACTCCGCGGTTGATGGCCCGGGCGGCCGGTATTCCGAGTCCGCCACGGCCGACGCCGTCGCTGTCCGTGGCCACTCGCTCATGGCCAAGCTCGTCCTCCCGTCCCCTTGACCGAGCGAACTTGCAGTACCGGCGAAAGCAGATCTGTTTCGCCGGTACTGCAAGAACGGGGGTGTCAGGAGAATCGGGTGATGTAGCCGCGGGCGCGGAACGTGTTCAGCATGTGGACCACGAACCAGTACGACAGCGCGCAGAACACGACTGCTCCCGCGTAGCCCTTGGCGACGTCGCCCCACGGGATGCCGCCACCGTCGAGCAGCGTGCGCATCGCCCGGAACGCGTACGTCGTGGGAAACAGCTTCGCGATGGGCTGCACCGCAGCGGGAAGCGCCGACACCGGGTTGAACACGCCGGACAGCGCCAGCATGACGAAGTTGATGCCCCACGCCAGGATCTCGGCCGACTGCCCGAACCGCAGGATGAGCCCGATGACGAACATCGCGATCGCCCACCCGACGATGAGCAGGATGCCGACGATCGGCACGAGGCCCCAGCCGATGCTGTCGAGGTGGAACTGGTACGTCACGAGCGCGACCACCGAAATCGTGGCCATCGCCATCACCAGCTTCATCGCGGCGTAGATGCCGAGGCCGGCGCTGTACTCCATCTCCGTGATGGGAGTCGTCATGATGTTGAGCAGGTTGCGGCTCCACGTCTCTTCCATGAACCCAGTCGTCACTGCGATCTGGCACTGGAAGAGGACGTGGAACAGCATGATCCCCGCGAGGAGGTACGGCGCGGCCGCGCGCGATGCTTCGTTCTCCTGCGCGACGAACGCACCGAGCGACCCGAACAGCATCACGTCGAACACCGGCCACACCGCGATGTCGAACCAGCGGTTGGGGCTGCGCCACAACACGTACCAGTGGCGGCGCACGACCGTCTTCACACGAAGCCACGACATCGCGTCAGTCCTCCAGCTCCATGTCGGTACCCGCGAGTTGCAGGAACACCGATTCCAGGTCGCCGTGACCGAACATCGCGGCCACGTCGCCGGGCGTGCCATCGGCCACGATGCGACCGCCCGCGATGAACACCACGCGTTCGCACATCCGCTCGACCTCGAGCATGTTGTGGCTCGTGACGAGCAGGGCGGTGCCCTCGTTCGCACAGAGATCGAGCAGGCCGGCGCGCACGCGCGACGCAACGTCCGGATCGAGCGAGGCGGTTGGCTCGTCGAGAACCAGCAGCCGCGGCTGATGCAGCGAGGACTTCACGATGCCCACGAGCGTGCGCTGCCCGGACGACAGCTCCATGCACATGCGGTCGGCGAGCTTCGTGATGCGGAATCGCGACAGGCCGCGCTCGATCGCCTCGGCGGTCTGGCGCTTGTCGAGCCCGTAGAAGCCCGCGAAGACGCTCAGGGCCTCGCGCACCCGCAGGCGATCGGGGAGCGGCAGATAGCCCGCGACGAACCCGACCTCCTCCATCGCGCGCGACCGGCCCTTCGGCAGGCGGTGGCCCATGATCTCGATCTCGCCCTCGTCGGGTGTCACCGCGCCGAGCAGCATCAGCAGCGTGGTGGTCTTGCCCGCGCCGTTCGGCCCGAGCAGTCCGACCCGTTCGCCCCCGGCCACCGCGAGGTCGACGTGATCGACGGCCTGGACGTCCTTGTAGCGCTTGCGCAGCGCGCGCGCTTCGAGCACGACCCCCATGGATCGTCAGTCTCGCGAACGCCGCGCCCCAGACTCACAGAAATAGCGTGATGTTGCTCATCACGGGCCGAGGTCGCTACCATCCGAGAGCGTCAACCGCCTCGTCGGGGGCGAGATGACGCAGCCGACGAACTCCCGGTGGCTCCGCCGTTCTTGCGAACGCGACCCCGTCGGTGACTCCCAGTCGTGGTGCTCACGGCCCACGGCGAACCTTTTCTTCAGGAAACGGGGTACGAAGATGAGCGTCGAGGCAACCGCACTCTCACGCTCCAAGCTCGAGCAGAAAGACCGCGCCGAGCTGGCGGCAATCGTTGAAGCGATGGGTGGCAGGGCCGGTTCCCGGGCCAAGAAGGCGGACCTCGTGGACCAGGTGCTGCAGCTCGCGAGCGGTGGCAACGGCACCCCCGTCGCGCCGGTGTCCGCGCCCACGTCCGCGTTGCCGACATCCAGTCCTCTTGCAGCGGCTCCGGCCGACACGCCCGACGCGTCGCCGGCGCCGACCGTGTCCGAGTCGGGTGCTTCTGAGTCGCGCGAGGCGCATGACACCTTTGCCTCCGACGCGGGCGCGGAGGTCGCGGCCCACCGCGACGGCGAGCCGGGTGCTGATCGCGATCCGGGGTTCCGCCGCGACCGCAATCAGGGGCAAGGTCCGCGCGAGGGCGGCTTCCAGGGCCAGCGCGACGACGGGGAATCAGGTAACCGGCGTCGCCGCCGTCGCGGCCGCGATCGGGAACGAGGTGGTGAGCGCGATCGCGCGCCAGGCCCGCAGCCGGAGACCGACGCGCCGTTCGTGGGCGAGCCCGTCGACGTCGAGGGCTACCTCGACCTGCGCGACGAGGGCTATGGCTTCCTACGGTTGAAAGGCTTCCTGCCTTCGAAGGACGACGTGTACGTGTCGGTGAAGCAGGCGCGGCAGTTCGGCCTGCGCAAGGGCGACTACCTCAAGGGTGCGAGCCGCCCGGCATCGCGCAACGAGAAGAACCCCGCACTGCTGCGCATCGACACGGTCAACGAGATGGACCCCGAGCAGGCCCGCAACCGGCGCAAGTTCGAAGATCTGACACCTCTCTTCCCCGACGAGAAGCTCAAGATGGAGCTCGTCGACGACCCGGCCAACATGACCAACCGCATCATCGACCTCATCTCACCGATCGGAAAAGGTCAGCGCGGGCTGATCGTGTCGCCGCCGAAGGCCGGCAAGACGACGATCATGAAGAACATCGCGCGCGCCGTCGAGGTCAACAGTCCCGACGTGAAGCTGATCGTGCTGCTCGTCGACGAGCGGCCCGAAGAGGTCACCGACATGAAGCGGTGGCTGCTGCGGGGGGAAGTGGCGGCGTCGACCTTCGACCGTCCGTCCGACGAGCACACCGTCGTCGCCGAGCTCACCATCGAGCGGGCCAAGCGTATGGTCGAGATGGGCGAAGACGTCGTGATCATCCTCGACGGCATCACCCGGCTCGCTCGCGCCTACAACCTCGCGGCGCCCGCGAGTGGCCGCATCATGTCCGGCGGCATCGACGCCGGCGCGCTCTACCCCCCGAAGAAGTTCTTCGGTGCGGCCCGCAACATCGAAGAGGGGGGCTCGCTCACGATCCTTGCGACCGCGCTGGTCGAGACCGGTAGCCGCATGGACGACCACATCTTCGAGGAGTTCAAGGGCACGGGAAACATGGAGCTCCGGCTCGACCGCAAGCTCGCCGAGCGCCGCATCTACCCCGCCATCGACGTGGACGCGTCCTCGACGCGGCACGAAGAACTGCTCTTCGCGCGCAGCCAGCTCAACATGGTGTGGAAGCTGCGGC
>DASZHU010000330.1:0-3344 GCA_035937605.1 Acidimicrobiales bacterium
GTATCTGCACTACCGCTCGATCGACGTCTCGTCGATCAAGGAGCTCGCGCGCCGGTGGTTCCCGAAGGCGTGCGCGGCCGCGCCGGGGAAGAACAGTGCGCACCGCGCGCTCGGCGACATCCAAGAGAGCGTGGCCGAGCTGCGGTACTACCGCGAAACGCTGTTCAAACCTGCCGATTGATCCATCGGCGTCACGAGCACATATCGTCGCGCCCGTGGGGGTTCGACAAGAGGCCGAGCCGGCAACGACCGAGATCGACGAGGTGGCTCCGGGCATCCTGCGCCTGCAACTTCCGTTGCGAATGCCAGGCCTGGGTCACGTCAACTGCTACGCGCTGGAGGACGACAAGGGCTTCGCGATCGTCGATCCGGGCATGCCGGGACCACAGGCGTGGAAGCTCCTACTCGAACGCTTCGGGCTCGCCGGATTCGAGCTGCGGCACGTGCACACCGTGGTCGTCACGCACTCGCACATCGACCACTTCGGAGCGTCGGGTCGCGTGCGCACGAAGGCAGGCGCAAAGGTCGTCACGTCGTCGACGTTTCGCACATGGTGGGACCCGACCGATGTCGGCGAGCAGGAGCTCGACGCGGAGACGCAACCCGATCCGCGGGCGCCGTGGGCCCACGACACTCCATGGGGAGGCAAGCATCCGCGCCCACCGCGTCGGGTGCGGCTGAAGTACCGCCTCCTGCGCCCCATGATGAAGCGCTGGTTCGCAACGCCGAGCCCGAGCGTTCGGCTCGCCGACGCGCAGACGATCCCGCTCGGCAAGCGTGAGTGGGTGTCGGTGCACACCCCGGGTCACACGCCGGACCACCTGTGCCTCTTCGATCCGGAGGGTGGTGTGCTGCTGTCGGGAGACCACGTGCTGCCAACGATCACCCCGCACATCTCGGGTATCGATGCCGGAGCCGATCCGCTGACCGACTTCTTCGCGTCGCTCGACAAGGTTGCCGAGCTCGACGGCGTGTCGCGCGTCCTGCCCGCCCACGGTCATCCGTTCGACGACCTCAGGGGTCGCGTGAAGGACATCCATCGCCATCACGAAGAACGGCTCGCTCGGCTGTCCGAGGCGGCGGAGCGCCTGGGTGAAGCGCCCGTCGAGGAGCTGTCGAAGCACCTCTTCCGGCAGCGGTCGTGGGGGCCGATGGCGGACAGCGAGACGTATGCGCACCTCGAGCACCTGCGCCTCAGCGGCCGGGCGAATCGCCGCGAGGACGAGGGCCGCCTGCTGTATTCGGTGAAGTAGTCACAGCCCAGTTCTGAAAATGAGTTGACGGGACTCACACCGCCGTAGTTCGATGCCGGAGACGTTTCGGGCCAGAAGGGCTCCGAACCAGACCGCACGAAGGGCCGCAATGCGAACGAACGGCGCGTATCTCTCGGCAGACGGGCTCAGCGCTCGTGCCGGCGCGCTCCGCGCGGCGACGGCCGGTCTGTCGATGATCGTCGGCTGCTCGTGGCTCATCGCGACCCAGGTGAAGCCGGCTGCCACCCAGATGTTCGTGGATTCGCCCAATCACCGAACCCGACGGCTTTGGAAGCCCTCTCAGTAGCACTGAGAGGGACTCGGAACTCCAAAGGCCGTCGGGACATCCCGACGGCCTTTTGCTTTCTCTGCTTCAAACCGACAACAAGAGATGGGGGTAGGGGAACGATGTTCGCCCCTCAGTTGGAAATCGAGATCAGCGGCTTCGCAGGAGAGCTCGCGGCCACCGATTGGTGGAGCGAGGCTCGCTGCAACGACGGCGCAGGCACGATGAGCGGTCTGTTCTTCAGCGAGGAGCTGCAGGACATCGCTAGGGCCAAGCAGATCTGTGCGCGCTGCCCCGTGATCGCCGAGTGCCTCGAAGGAGCACTCGAGCGGCGAGAGCCGTGGGGGGTGTGGGGCGGACAGCTCTTCCTCAACGGCAAGGTGCTCGCCAGCAAGCGGCGCCGCGGCCGGCCACCGAAGGTGCCTCGTCCGGAGGACGAGCTGCCCGACGTGCCCGTTCCGGTGCACCTGCAGGCGCGTCTTCGCACCGCCTGACAACCGACCGCGCCTGATTGAGCGGGCCGGGGCAACGGCCAGGTTCGGGATGTTCCCCCCTTCATCCCGAGCCGAACGCGAGCCCCGGCCCGCCGGTGCGGCCCACTACCGTCGACCGCGGTGCGGATTCGCAGCTGTTTCGTCGTCGCGCTGCTCGCCGTGGCCGCCGCGTGCGGCGGCAGCGGCGCGGGCGGCCGGGCCGGCGGCCCCCTCGATGCCACCTTCAAGCGCTTCGACGGAACCACGGGCACGTT
The DNA here is from genome assembly GCA_035937605.1 of Acidimicrobiales bacterium. Lineage (GTDB taxonomy): Bacteria > Actinomycetota > Acidimicrobiia > Acidimicrobiales > JACDCH01 > DASUCS01. The sequence goes on from DASZHU010000330.1 coordinate 2,288, forward strand.
CGCCCAGTACCGCGGCAAGCCCCTGGTCGTGAACTTCTTCTCGTCGACCTGCATCCCGTGCCAGACGGAGATGCCCGCGCTCGAGAAGGTCCACAAGACGCTGGGCGATCAGGTGGTCTTCCTCGGGATCGACGTGCAGGACACGACCGACGGCGGCAAGGCCTTCATCGACACGGTGGGCATCACGTGGGAGCTGGGACGCGACCCGGCGGCGGCCCTCCTGCAGGACCAGTTGAAGGCCACGAAGCTGCCGACCACTGCGCTCATCGACCGGTCGGGCCGGGTCGTGCTCGTGCACGAGGGCCCGCTCGACGTCGGCGGGCTGACCGGCCAGTTGCGCGATCACCACCTGATCTCGTGATCGACGTCGATCTCGCGCTCGCCTTCACCACGGGCATGGTGGCCACCGTCAACCCGTGCGGCTTCGCGATGTTGCCGGCGTATCTCTCGTTCTTCCTCGGCGTCGAGCACGACCGGGCGGGCACGGGCCGTGCGCTGGTCGTGAGCTCGGCGGTTACCGCGGGCTTCGCCGCGACGTTCGCCGTCGTCGGCTTGATCGTGAGTCGCGTTACCACGTCGGTCTACGACATCGCACCGTGGTTCTCGTTGGTGATCGGCGCCGCGCTCGTCGCCTTCGGTATTGCACTGATCTCCGGGTTCGACCTGACGGTTCGACTACCGCGCCTGGAGCGAGGGGGACGCAGCGGTGGCCTCGGCTCAATGGCCCTGTTCGGTGTCTCCTACGCCGTCGCGTCGATCGGATGCGAGCTGCCGTTGTTCCTTGCGGCGATGAGCGGCGTGTTCGGCAAGAACCTCGCCTCGGGCATCGTGTACTTCGTGGTGTTCGGGCTCGGGTTCGGAGCGATCATCGTTGTGCTCACGCTCGCGTTGTCGATGGCTCAGCACTCGATCGTGCACACCATGCGACGCGTGCTGCCGTACGTGAATCTCACCGCCGGCGTGCTGCTCGTGCTCGCTGGCGCGTATGTCGCGTGGTACGGATGGCTCGAGATCCGCAGGGAGTCCAACGACGCCACGGTGAACCGGGTCACCGATT
>DASZHU010000331.1:0-4510 GCA_035937605.1 Acidimicrobiales bacterium
CGAGGCGATCCTCGCGTTGTTGCGCAGCGACGAGCCGGTCACCCGCGAGACCGACTGGTTCAAGATGCGCGAGTGCACGTTGCAGATGCGTCCGTACTCCCATCCCCACTTCGAGGTCGCGGTGGCGGCGATGGTGTCGCCATCCGGCCCTCGTCTGGCCGGCGCCCACGACGTGTCGCTGCTGTCGCTCTCGATGTCCGTCGCCGAAGGGTTCGCGGCCATTGGCCAGGCGTGGGGTGTCGTGGAGGAGCAGGCTGCGAAGCACGGGCAGCCGCGGCCGGACCGCGACACGTGGCGCGTGCTCGGCACGATGCACATCGCGCCGACCCGCGATCAAGCGATCGAGGAGTGCGTCTACGGCCTCGAGAAATTCGCGAACTACTTCGGGGGCGGAGCCGGATTTGTGCCTCTGGCCGCGTCGGTCGACGGCGCGCCACGGTCGCCACGGGAGTACGTGGAGGCCTACGCCGATTCGGGCAGCGTCGTGATCGGTACGCCCGACGATGCGATCGAGTACATCGAGGGGCTGCAATCGCAGTCCGGCGGGTTCGGCACCTTCCTGATGCTCGGCCACGACTGGGCGAGCCCCGAGGCGACGTTGGCGTCGTACCGGCTCTTCGCCCGCGAGGTGATCCCCCACTTCCAGGGCCAGCTCACCGCGCCGCGGGCGTCGCACGACTGGGCCACCGCGAAACGGGGCGAGTTGTTCGGCCGCGCCGGACAGGCGATCCTCAACGCCATCACGTCCCACGTGGAGGAGAAGGCCATGGACAATGGCAACGGCAACAGTGCGAAGAGCGGCGTCGCGGCGGAGCAGCGCTGATGCGCGCCGCGGTGCTCCGCAACGGCCAGCTGGTCGTGCGCGACGACGTGCCCGTGCCGGTCCCCGAGTTCGGTCAGGTGCTCGTCGACGTGAAGGCATGCGGCATCTGCGGGTCCGACCTTCACTTCGCCAAGCACGGCGCGTCGATGCTCGCCCTCGGCGAGGAGATGCAGGGCATCCCCGACATGGGCCGCACGCCGCCCGATCTGTCGCGCGACATCTTCATGGGCCACGAATTCTCAGCGGCGGTGATCGAGGCTGGGCCCGACACGATCGCGCCGAAGCCGGGCACGCTGGTGACGTCGATCCCGATCATGCTGACGATGACGGGCGTGCGCGATCTCGTGTACAGCAACGACCTCCCTGCCGGCTACAGCGAGCAAATGGTGCTGTCGGCTCCGATGCTCGTCGAGGTGCCCAACGGCCTCGACCCCCAGCGTGCCGCGCTCACCGAGCCCATGGCCGTCGGCCTGCATGCCGTGAATCGGTCGAACATCGCCGCAGGCGAGGGTGCGCTCGTGCTCGGTTGTGGCCCCGTCGGGCTCGCGGTGATCGCGGCGCTCCACGTGCGCGGCATCGAGCCGATCGTGGCCGCGGACTTCTCCCCGGCCCGCCGCGCCTTGGCGGTCACGATGGGCGCCCACGAGGCCGTCGACCCGGCGAGCGAGCCGTCGTTCGACGCCTGGACGCGTGCCGGCAAGGGCCGCACGCTCGTGGTGTTCGAGGCCATCGGCGTCCCCGGGATCATCGACGACGTGTTGCGCTGCGCGCCGCCGCAGAGTCGAGTCGTGGTCGTCGGCGTCTGCATGGGCCGCGACACGATCACGCCGTTCTGGGCGATCGGCAAGGAGCTCAACATCCAGTTCGTGCTCGGCTACGACCCGAATGAGTTCGCCGGCTCGTTGCGATCGATCGCCGAAGGCCAGATCGACGTGGCGCCGATGATCACGGCGGAGGTCGGCCTCGACGGCGTGCCCGGGGCGTTCGACGAGCTCGCGAACCCCGAGCGACACTGCAAGATCCTCGTCGTGCCGTGACGGTCGCGCTCGTCACCGGCGCGGCGCGACCGCGCGGCATCGGCCACGCCACGGCGTTGCAACTCGCACGCGACGGCGCCGACGTCGCCTGCCTCGACATCGCGCGACCGTACGACGAGGCGCCGGCTCACGGCACGGCCACGAGCGACGACCTCGATGCCGTATGCAAGGAGATCGAGGCGCTCGGGCGACGCGCGGTCGCGGTGCGAGCCGACATCTCCGACGCCGCCGCCGTGGAGCAGGCCGTTGCCGATGCGACGGGGGCGCTCGGCACGATCACGGTCGTCGCCAACGTGGCCGGCGGCAGCGGTCCCGGGTTCGGTCTAGGCCCGTTGATCTCGTTGCCGGACGACGAGTTCCGGCGCGTGCTCGACGTGAACGTCGTCGGTACGTGGCTCGTGTCGAAGGCCTGCGCGACACGCATGATCGCGGCGGGCGTCGGCGGGCGGATCTGCAACGTGTCGAGCCAAGCCGGCAAACGGGCGTTCCCGATGCTCGGCGCGTACTGCGCGGCCAAGTCCGCGGTGATCCTGCTGACGCAGTGCCTCGCGACCGAGCTCGGCCCGTCGGGGATCGCGGTCAACGCCGTGTGCCCTGGCACCGTCGACACCGATCTCGTGAACCCGAACGGGATGTTCGAGATGCTCGTCGGCGGCGAGGCCGGGCTCCAGGCCTACCTCGAGCGCGAGATCCCGCTCGGTCGGCTCCAGAGCGCGGAGGAGATCGCGGAGGCGATCTGCTGGCTCGTGTCGGACCACGCCGTCGGCGTCACTGGCGAAGCGCTGAACGTGAGCGCGGGCCAGACGATGGTCTGAGCGGCGGGCGTCGCGTGCGCCCGGGCGCGGCCACCCCGGAGCGGTTGATCGCCGCGCTGTCGGTGCCGAGGTACGACTCGATGACGCGGGGATCGTTCAGCACGTCGCCGGGCGTGCCCGTCGCGATCACCGCGCCGAGCTCGAGCGCGTACATCTGGTCGCAGATGGCGGACAGCAGGGGCATGTCGTGCTCGATCACCAGGATCGACGCGCCGGTGAACGCTTGGACGCGTTGCAGCAGCGGCCCCAACGCCTCGGTCTCGCGCTGTGCCACGCCGCCAGACGGCTCGTCGAGCACGATCACCGCGGGGTCGCTGGCGAGCAGGCACGCGAGCTCGACGATGCGGCGCGTGCCGGTCGACAGCTCCGCGGTGAGCTTCTCTCGGAACGCGTCGAGCCCCATCAGTTCGATGAGGAGCTCCACCTTCGCCGCGACGTCGGCCTCACTCTCGAGCGAGCCTGGCTGGCCGAGGGCCGCCGCCGTCATGCTCGGACGCAGGAGACGACGCTCGCGCGCGAGTGCGAGCGTCTCTGCCGTCGTGAGCGACGGGAACAGGCGCGCCTCCTGGAAGGAGCGGCCGAGCCCGAGCGCCGCTCGCTGCGAGGGCGGCCGATCGGTGATGTCGGTGCCCCGCAACGTGATGCGCCCGGCATCGACGCGGAGAAAACCCGACACGCAGTCGAACAACGTCGTCTTGCCAGCACCGTTCTGGCCGATGAGGCCGAGGATCTGACCCTCCCGCAGCTCGAGGTCGACGCCGTCGACGGCGGTGACGCCGCCGAAGCGTTTCGTGACCCCAGCGCACGACAGCACGACGGGCGCGTTAGCCGCAGGCGGCGTCCGCAGCGGCGAGACCGGACGGGCGCGCAGGCGGCCCCGGCTCTTGGCGGCCGGCTCGGCCTGAGCGACGCCGGCGCCTTCGATGAACACGGATCGCAAGATGTCGGGCCGTTCGAGCAACTCGGAGGTCGCGCCGCTGAACCGGAACTCGCCCTTCTCCATGAACACCGCGCGCTCGGCGAGGCGCAACGCCACGTTCACCGATTGCTCGACGACCACGATCGTGAGCCCGGTCGCGTGGATATCGCGCACGACGTCGATCAGTTGGCCGACGATCGTCGGTGCGAGGCCGAGCGACAGCTCGTCGATGAGCAACAGCTTCGGATCGGGGATCAATGCCTGTCCCACCGCGAGCATCTGCTGCTCGCCGCCCGACAGGTTCCCGGCCATCTGGTTGATTCGCTCGGCCAGGCGGGGGAACAGCGTGAGCACGCGTTCCTCTGCGCCACGCACCGCGGCGGCATCGCGGCGCTTCAGCCAGCACGCCAGCCGCAGGTTCTCGCGCACGCTCAAGGTCGGGAAGACGCTGCGCCCGCCCGGCATCATCACGACGCCGCGCTCCGCGAGCGTGTTCGGCGCGTACCCGGTGATGTCGACACCGTCGAAGACGACCGATCCGCGTGTCGGCGGCAACAACCCGGTGATGCACTTGAAGAGCGTCGACTTGCCGGCACCGTTCGTGCCGAGCAGCGCAACGATCTCGCCCTCGTCGATCGACAGGTCGAGACCGAAGAGGATCTGGACCGGCCCGTAGCCAGCGTCGAGGCCTCGAACCTCGAGCAGTGCGCTCACGAGAGCGCTCCACTGATCACCGGTGTCTCGTCCTCGGGACGGTCAACCGCGTCGACCGGGTCGGCGTCGACGCGGCGGTCCGCGACCAAGCTCGGCACGAGGATGCCGCGCCGTTCCGCGACCCAGCGCAGGTAGCGGTCACGCTGCCGGTGCACGAACTGCCACAGCCCGCCCGGCAGGAAGTAGAGGATGAACAGCAGTC
>DASZHU010000332.1:0-8196 GCA_035937605.1 Acidimicrobiales bacterium
CAGCGCCGCGCCGACGCCCGTCGTGACCCCGCAGCCGATCAGCGCGAGCTGCTCGGCCGGAAGGTCCGTGTCGACCTTCACGAGCGACGCCTCGCCGGTGGTCATCACGTCGGCGAACGTGCCGAGACCGGTCATCCCGAACACGGTCGAGCCGTCGGGCCGGATACCGCGTCCCGCGATCATCCCCTCGGACGACGTCTCACACAGATTCGACTCGTCGCGCAGGCAGTGGAAGCACAGACCGCACGCGGGGATGAACGACGCGATCACCTGGTCACCCTTCTTGACCCGCGTGACCTCCTTGCCGATCTCGAGCACGGTGCCCGATCCCTCGTGGCCGAGCACGATCGGCGTCGGCATCGGCACGCCGCCCTTCTGCACGGTGAGGTCGGAATGACACACACCGCTGGCGTCGATCTGCACCCGCACGTCGCGGGGACCGAGCGGCGGATCCTCCAGCTCCTCGATGACGAGCGGCTCGTTGTACGCACTCAGGACTGCTGCGCGCATGCGGTCTCCCCCTGGCTGTTCGGTCGGACGTGTCCGCAAATCCTTGCACCGAGCGCAATCCGGGGAAGAATCGGCAGATGGATTCGATCGCGCTCGAAGGCCGCGGCGGCATCCGGCTGGCCGCCGACGTCGTGGGCCATCCGTCGGCACCGCCGGTGCTGCTGTTCCACGGCGGCGGCCAGACGCGACACGCGTGGGGCACCACGCTGCAGGTGCTCGGCGACCGCGGCTGGCACGCGTACAGCATCGACCTGCGCGGGCACGGCGAGAGCGACTGGGACCCTGAAGGCGACTACACGATGGATGCCTTCGCGGCCGACATCCAGACAATCGCCCGGTCCATGGGACGGCCCCCGGCGATCGTGGGCGCGTCGCTCGGCGGCATCTCGTCGATGGTCGCGATCGCGGACGCGGGCGACCCGCCGATCGCGTCCGCGCTGGTGCTCGTCGATGTCGCACCGCGCATCGAGATGGAAGGCGCGCTGCGCATCGGCGCGTTCATGGCCGAGCACATGGAGGACGGCTTCGCGTCGCTCGAAGACGTCGCCAACGCGATCGCCGCGTACAACCCCCATCGGCCGCGCCCGCGCGATCTGTCGGGGCTACGCAAGAACCTGCGCCAGCGGCCCGACGGCCGTTGGGCCTGGCACTGGGACCCTCGGTTCATCAGCGGCCGCTTCGGGTCGCAGGACGAGACCCGTTCATCCCTCGTCGATCCCGAGCGCTTGCAGCTCGCGGCGCGCGAGTTGTCGATCCCCGTGCTGCTCGTGCGCGGACGCATGAGCGACCTGCTGAGCGAGGAGGGCGCGCACGAGCTGCTCGAGCTCGTGCCCCATGCCCGGCTCGCCGACGTGGCCGGCGCCGGTCACATGGTCGCCGGTGACCGCAACGATCTGTTCAACGACGAGGTCGTGTCGTTCCTCGAGGAGGTCCGCAACAGCTGATGGAACGCATCGCGTACGACGAGTTCTCGATGTTCCACGAGAACGCGGAGGAGTTCGGCCTCCCCTACGCGGGGCCACCCACGGTGCGACGAGCGGCGGTCGAGGTCGAACCGGGACGGTCACTCAGCGCGCTCGTCTGGGGTTCGTCCGAGCCCGAGCTCGTCTTCCTACACGGCGGCGCCCAAAACGCGCACACGTGGGACACCGTCGCGCTCGCCCTCGATCGACCCTTGGTCTGCATCGACCTTCCGGGTCACGGCCACTCCGACGGGGGCCGAGTCGGCTCACTCGACCTGCAGTCCAACGCCGAGGACGTTGCCGTCGCAGTCCGCGCACTCGCGCCGAACGCGCTCGCGGTCGTGGGGATGTCGCTCGGGGGCATGACGACGCTGGCGCTCGCCAAGGTCGCACCCGACCTCGTGCGCAAGATGGTGCTCGTCGACGTGACGCCCGGTGTCGACGACGAGAAGAGCGCGCTGATCCGCGCGTTCATCGATGGCCCGGAGAGGTTCCCGGACTTCAACGAGATCCTCGCCCGCACGATCGAGTTCAACCCGACACGCACCGAGTCGTCGCTGCGGCGCGGCATCCTGCACAACGCGTTGCAGCGAGACGACGGCGGCTGGGTGTGGCGCTACGCACGCTTCCGGGCCGATGACCGGTCGACCGAACGGGGCGCGTTCCTCGAGCGCATCGGCAACCTGTGGGATGTCGTGTCGGATCTCACGGTGCCGTTGATGCTGGTGCGCGGCATGCTCCCGCAGTCCGTCGTCGACGACAAGGACGAGGCCGAGCTCGTGCGGCGTCAGCCGAAGGCGCGCATCGAGCACGTCGAGGGCGCCGGCCACAGCGTGCAGGGTGACAAGCCCGTCGAGCTGGCCGCGCTCATCGCCGACTTCGTCACCTGACGCTCCGCTCGCTCCGTTCTGGCGTCAACCAGTTCGGATATCCGAACTGGCTGACGCCAGAATGAAAGTGTCAGCGCCACTTCCAGTCCGGGTCGCGCTTCTCGAGGAAGGCGGCGTTGGCCTCCTTGGCGTCCTCGAAGCGCAGTAGCCGCGCGGTGTAGTCCTGCTCGGTCCGGTACGCCTCCTTCAACGGGAGGTGCTCGACGCGGTTCATCGACTCCTTGGCCAGGCGCATCGCAATCGGGCTCTTCGCGGCGAGGGTGCGGGCGAGGTCCATCGCGGTCTCCATCAACTCGGTGCGGGGCACGACCGCCCGCAGCGCACCGAGCCGATGGAGCTCGGCCGCGCTGATCGTCTCACCCGTGAAGAAGAGCTCGCGCGCCTTGTGCCGGCCCACGAGCGTCGAGAGGTGCGAGCTGGCGCCGAGCAAGCCCACGTTGATCTCCGTCGTGCCGAACGTTGCATTGTCGGAGGCAATGAGGATGTCGCAACATGCCGCATACGCGAGACCGGCACCCAACGCCGGCCCGTTGATCGCACCGATGACCGGTACGGCGCAATCGGTGATCGACCAGAATGCGTCCCGCGCGTAGCGCGCCGGGTCGGTGACCGCCGTCGGCTCGAGGTCGTCGGGACGTTTGTTGACGGAACGCAGGTCCGCGCCGGCCATGAAGGCCCGATCGCCCACGGCGGTGAAGATCGCGACACGCACGTCCTTGTCGTCGTTGAGCGAATCGAAGGCGCGCTGGATCGCCACATGCGCGTCGCGATCGACCGCGTTCACCGGCGGGCGATCGAGGGTGATCGTCGCGATGTGGTCCGCGATCGCGATGGAGATGCCCGCGCCGAGATCCGTCATTGCGATCTCAGACCTTCCTGGTCATGCCACCATCGACCCGGATCAGCGCACCCGTCGTGTAGCTCGACGCGTCGGTGGCGAGGTAGAGCGCGGTGCCCACGATCTCGTCGGGCCCGCCGAGGCGCTTCAACGGCACCATCCGCCCGCTCTTCATCTCGTCGCTCCACGGCGCGGTGATGTCGGTCGCGAACGCTCCGGGGAGGATGCAGTTCACCCGCACCTTCGGCGCCAACGCCTCCGCCAGGCCAACGGTGAAGGCGTTGAGGCCCGCCTTCGCACACGCGTACGGCAACTCCCCGACGCTCGCGAGCAACGAGCCGATCGTGCTCACGTTGATGATCGAGCCCGAACCGGCCTCGTACATGCGCTTGCCGACCAGCGACCCAAGGCGGAACGGTCCCTTCAAGTTCACACCGACGGTCTTGTCGAACAGCGCCTCCGTCACCGCATCCAAGCTTGGGTACAGCGGCGACATCCCGGCGTTGTTGACGAACACGTCGACGTGTCCGAACCGCTCGTAGACGGTGTCGACGAGCCGGTCGCACTCCTCCCAGTGGCCCACGTGACACGCGACCGGTACTGCGGTGCGCCCGGTCGCCGCCTCGACCTCCTTCGCCAGCGCCTCGCAGTTGTCGAGCTTGCGACTGGCTATCACGACGTCGGCGCCCGCCTCGGCGAACGCCAGCACCATCGAGCGCCCGAGGCCACGGCTGCCGCCGGTGACCACCGCAACCTTGCCGGACATGTCGAACAACTGCGCTGTCCCCACTGGATCTCCTTACGAACGTGCGAATTGCCCAGGACGCCGGCCCTCGCCCGGTGAGCCTGCGAACGCCTGCGCGATGGCGAGCCACTCCTCCGCGAGCGCGCCGTCGGCGAGCACGGCAGTGTCGTCGAGGTGACGGCGCTGCGTGACGACGAGACAGAAGTCGAGGGCCGGACCCGTCACGCGCGCCGGCGCGTCGTCGCTCCCCCACGTCCATGTCGAACCGTCCGGCGCGTCGAGCTCCACGCGAACCTCGCCGGTCGGCGCCTCGCGATCGCGAAGGGCATACGAGAAGCCGCGCGTGCGCACGCCGATGTGCGCGATGTGGCGCAGCCGCGCGGTCGGCACCCGCGCGATGGCGAGCGCATCGAACACGTCCTGACCGTGCGCCCAGGTCTCCATGAGTCGGGCCGTGGCGAACGACGGCAACGCCATCGGCGGCCCGTACCAAGGCACGCGCCGCGAGGGGTCAGCGGTGCGCAGCACGCGCACGATGCGCTCCCGCTGCTCGCGCCACCACGCAAGCAGATCGGTGGCGGCGAACGCGCGCGCTTCGGAAGCGAGAGTCGCCTCGAACCCCTCGAAGTCGCTCATCATCGACTGCATCGCGTCCGCGAAGGCGTCGGGGGCCTCGATCGCAAGCGCCCCGTTGCGGTCGAACCACGCGAGATGATGAATCTGGTCGCGGATCGTCCAGCCGGCCGCGGGAGTCGAGAGATCCCACCTCGCGGCATCGAGGGGAGCCACCACGGCGTCGAGCTCGGCGTGCTCGGCGACGAGGTCGTCGCAGAGTGCAAGGAGATCGGGTGCCGGCATGAGAGCGCAACACTAAGCAGCGCGTGCGGGCCGGATGAAGCGGCGCGCGCAGGCCGGGGCACCCGCAGCGTCTTGACGCTTCGGCGGAATAAAGACAGTATGAGCTTGCTTAACTGTCTGAAGCTGAAAGAAGGGGAGGTCCCCATGAAGGTGGCCATCATCACCGGAGCGTCCCGAGGTCTCGGCCTCTCCCTCGCCCGAGCGCTCGCCGACCGGCAGTGGGGGCTCGTGCTCGACGCCCGCGATCCGCAGGCCCTCGCCGCGGTCGAGCGCGAGCTTGCCGCTCGCACGACGGTCGTCGCCCTCGCCGGCGACGTGACCGATCCCGTCCACCGCGCCGACCTGGTGCGAAGCGCCGAATCGCTCGGCGGCATCGATGCGCTCGTCAACAACGCCAGCCATCTCGGGCCCAGCCCGCAGCCGCGCCTCGCGAACTACCCGCTCGCCGAGCTGCGGCGGGTGTACGAGGTGAACGTCGTTGCGCCGCTCGCGCTCTTCCAGGCCGCCCGCCCCGCACTGCGCGCGGGAGCCCGCGTGATCGACATCACGTCCGATGCAGCGGTCGCGGACTACGAGGGCTGGGGCGGCTACGGTTCGTCGAAGGCCGCGCTCGAGCAGCTCACGAACGTGCTCGCGGCGGAACACCCCGAACTGCTCGTGTATCGCGTCGATCCCGGGGACATGCGCACCCAGATGCACCAGGACGCGTTTCCCGGCGAGGACATCTCCGATCGCCCGCTACCCGACGTCGCGGTGCCCGGTCTCCTCGAGCTGCTCGAAGGCGAGCGGCCCAGCGGCCGCTACCAGGCGCAAGCGATGACGGAGGTGGCGCCGGTATGAGTGCACTCACGCTCGCGTCAGCTCCGTCCACCACGAACCGCCTTCAGTTCGAGCTCCCCCATGATCTCGAGGCCTCCGTACCTCCCGAGGCCCGCGGCATCACGCGTGACGCCGTGCGACTCATGGTTGCCTCCAAGCACGACGGCCACATCGTGCACGCCAACTTCGGCGAGCTCCCCCGCTTCCTCGACGCGGGCGACCTCGTGGTGGTGAACACGTCGGGCACGCTGGCGGCTGCGCTCGACGCGACCGGACCGAACGGCGAGGCGCTCGGCGTCCACCTGTCGACCCGCCTCCCTGCCGACCTCTGGGTCGTCGAGGTGCGTCGCGACGAGCATCAGTACCGCGACGCGCACTCCGGATGGGTGCTGCGGCTGCCGGCGAGCGGCGAGGTCGAGTTGCTCGCGCCGTACGGACAATCGAACGGCCGGCTGTGGGTGGCGTCGTTGCGGCTGCTCGATCCCGTGCTCACGTACCTCGCGGTACACGGACGCCCGATCAAGTACGGCTACGTTCGCGGCAGCTGGCCGATAACGACGTACCAGAACGTCTACGCCAACGAGCCGGGCAGCGCCGAGATGCCGAGCGCGGGGCGCCCGTTCACACCCGAGGTGATCACGCGGCTGGTCGCCAAGGGCGTCGGGGTCTCGCCGGTCGTGCTCCACACCGGCGTGTCGTCGCTCGAGTCACACGAGGCGCCGTACGCGGAGTACTTCCGAGTGCCGTCGGCCACTGCGCACCTCGTGAACGACACCCATCGCCAAGCGCATCGCGTGATCGCGGTCGGCACGACGGTGGTTCGCTCGCTCGAGACGGTCGCGGACGAGCGCGGCCACGTCCACCCAGGCGAAGGCTGGACCGAGACGGTCATCACGCCGGAGCGCGGCGTGTGTGCCGTGGACGGCATGCTGACCGGCTGGCACGAGCCGGAGGCGTCGCACCTCGACATGCTCGAGGCGGTCGCCGGGCGCGAGCTGGCCGAGCGCTCGTACGAGGCGGCGCTGGCCGAGCGCTACCTGTGGCACGAGTTCGGCGACGTGCACCTGATCCTCCCCTAGTCTCCCCGGCTCGTGGGGGTCCTCAACGGCCAGGTCGCGCTGATCACGGGCGCTGGCGCGGGTATCGGCGCCGCCACGGCGGAGCTGTTCACCGACGAGGGTGCCCGCGTGGTGGTCGTCGACATCGACGCGGAACGAGCGACTGAGGTCGCGACGCGGACCGGTGCCACGGCGATGACGGTCGACGTGCGCGACGCCGATCAGGTCGAACGGATGCGCCGCGACACGCTCGCCGCGCACGGCCGCCTCGACGTACTGGTGAACAACGTGGGCCACTGGGTGCGCCTGCCGCCGTCGTTCGCCGACAGCGACCCGGAGCATTGGCAGGCGCAGTACGAGATCAACTTCCTGCATGTCCTGCGCGTGACGCACGCGTTCCTGCCGTCGATGCTCGACCGTGGACACGGCACGATCCTGAACGTGTCCTCGATCGAAGGCGTCCGCAGCTATCCGCCCGATCCGGTCTACGGGGCGTGCAAGGCCGCGGTGGTGCACTTCACCAAGTCGCTTGGCGTCGAGCTCGCGGGAAAGGGCATCAAGGTCAACGGCATCGCGCCCGACCTCACGATCTCGCGCCAATCCGACTTCGAACGCTTCGATCCGCCCGAGTGGAAGGACAAGTGGCCCACGTTCCTCCCTGTCGGCCGCATGGGCCAGCCCGTCGACCAGGCGCGCGTGCTGCTGTTCCTCGCCAGCGATCTGTCGGACTTCCTCGTCGGTCACACGATCCCGACGGATGGCGGCACGGGCGCCGCCGGCGGCTGGTTCCCGTCCACCAAACGACCGGGGCGGTCGTGGACCAACCGCCCGTTCGATCCGTGATGCTGCGCGACGTCAGGGTCCTCGACCGCACGACGGACATCGCCGGGCCGTACTGCACGAAGCTGCTCGCCGACGCGGGGGCCGACGTGGTGAAGATCGAGCCGCCCGGCGGCGATCCGCTGCGCCGGTGGCGATCGGGTCGGCTCTTCGACTTCTTGAACCGGTCGAAGCGATGGAGCGACGACGCCCGCCTCGAGGCCCGCGCCGACGTGCTCGTCGTCGACGAACCGGTCGAGCCCGACGCGTTGTGGGCCGTGAATCCCACCCTCGTCGTCGTCACGATCACGCCCTGGGGTTGCGATGGGCCGTGGGTCGGACGGCCGTACACGGAGTTCACCCTCCAGGCGTGGGCGGGCGCGACCGGCTCGCGGGGCTATCCCGACAGCCCCCCGATCGCGGTGGGAGGTCGTCTCGGTGAGTGGGTGACGGGCACCTACGCCGGCGTCGGCGCGGTCGCGGCATTGATGGCGGCGCGCCGCGACGGTCGGGGCACACACGTCGACGTGGCGATGCTCGACACCGTCGCCGTGACGATGGCGATGATGCCGTCGATCTTCGCGTCGATGTCGAACTGGCATCCGCTCGTGTGGAACACACGCTCGATCGAAGTGCCGTCGATCGAGCCATCGGCTGACGGCTATGCCGTGTTCACGACGAACAGCGCGCAGCAGTT
>DASZHU010000333.1:0-1641 GCA_035937605.1 Acidimicrobiales bacterium
TAACGATCACCTCGGGAACCTGGCCGGACCCGGTGACGAGCATCGAACCGACGTACTGGGGGCTCGGAAGCAACGTTTTCGCGTTCCTCGGCACCTACCACCAGCGCGGAGAGCAGAAGCACTCATTCGAGTCCTGGCTCAAAGAAATCCTCAGACACCCGAGCGAAGAGATCTTGCCCGCGGATCCGCGCCACTGGTCTGAGCGGTCGTTCGTTGCACTCTGCTCGCAGACGACGGACACCTCGATCGAGCTCTACTGGCACGACGGCCTGCTCCACAGCAAGCCTTCTGGAACGCCCCCGTCGGTGCACGTCCCTGCTATCGAGGACTTCGTCGATCGCATCGCAGCGCAGCTCGGAGCCCACGAGGCGGCGCTCGCGACCGAGGTCATCAACCGCAACGCGTCGGCCCACTTCGTCGGAGGCATCCCAATCGGCGAGACCAGCGAGACGGGCGCGGTCGACCCCTATCTGCGCATGTTCGGGCAGCCGGGTCTCCACGTCATGGACGGCAGCGTGATGCCGGCCAATCCGGGAGTGAATCCGTCGCTCTCGATCACGGCTCTCGTCGAACGCGCAATGTCGCTGTGGCCGAACAAGGGCGACGCGGACACGAGGCCACCGATGGGCTCCGGCTACGAGCGCATCGACCCGGTCATGCCACACCGTCCGTTCGTGCCCGCAGGCGCGCCCGGCGAACTGCGCCTCGACGCAACCAAGGAAGAAGTCATCCCCGCATACCCGTACTAGCCGAGGAGGAGAAGACGATGAATCAGCTCGCACCCGAAGCCTTTCGCACGCTTGGGCCGGGCGATGCGATCCCCAACGACTTCGTCGTCCCCTACTACCTGGCCGACCGCAAGCTACGGGTCTCAGTGGCCCGGGTCGACGACAGGCTCTACGCCTTCGACGACCTCTGCACATGCAGCGAGATCCCATGCCCGCTCTCCGGAGGACTGCTCGAAGGCACGACGCTCATGTGCCAGTGCCACGGCTCGCGATTCGACATCGCCACCGGAGCCGTTCTCAGCGGTCCCGCAGACGAGCCGCTGAACCGTTACGAAGTGCAAGAGGTCGACGGCGACATTCGCGTCCGCGCATGAACGACAAACCCGACACCCGCCTCCCGCGTGAAATGCCGCCGAACCGAGTCGCCGCCGCAGGACTCGTCGTGGCGCTCGTGCTGACGTTGCTCTTCGCGTTCTCCTACGTCGGCGCGCTGCATGACCCGCATCCTCACCGCATGCCAATCGCCGTCCTAGGGCCGCGATCTGCCGCGGCTGTCAGGTCTTCGAACGGCTTGTTCGCGCCACGTATGTACCGCACCGAGAGTGACGTTCGCAGCGCTCTGCGTCGACGAGACGTTTTGGCGGCACTCGTCCCACCGCGATTGCTGATCGCGTCCGCGGGTGGATACGCCGCGACTCAGTTCGTCGCGGCCGCCTTTACTCGAGCGCAGCCCAACCTTCGCGTGATCGATGTCGCCCCGCTTCCAGCGGGCGACCCCCGGGGGCTCACGCTGTTCTATCTGGCAGTCGCGCTCATCTTCGGCGGCTATTTCGCAGCGACCGTCGTGACGACGCTGGTCGGACCACGCTCTCGATCTCATCGCGGTGCCGCGGTTCGAGTCGGCGCGCTGCTC
>DASZHU010000334.1:0-1671 GCA_035937605.1 Acidimicrobiales bacterium
ATCGGCGTGCATGGCGGTCTCGTCGGCCAAGAGGCCGTCACGCTCGACGAAGTCGGCGACCAGCATCACCTCGGTCACATCCGTCTCGCCGGCGAACGGTGGTTGGCGACAACGAGCGGTCCGAACATCGACGCGGGACGCTCGGTGTTCGTCACCGCGGTGCGGGGCACGACGCTCGAGGTCTGGCCGGTCGACATGGGGAGCATCGAAGCGCCGGATGGCGCGGACGGGAGAATGGCGTGAGCGTCGGAGGAATCGTCGCGTTGGTCGTGCTCGCGCTCGTCGTCATCGTGTTGCTGAGCGCGCTCAAGGGGATGATCAACATCGTCCAGCAGGGCCAAGTCGGCGTGGTCAAGCGTCTGGGTGAGTACCAGCGCACCCATGAGCCCGGGCTCGTCATCATCGCCCCGTTCATCGAAGGATTGCAGCGCGTCGACATGCGCGAGATCCCGCGGCCCGGCGACCGCCAAGAGGTGATCACGAAGGACAACGTCGTCGTCACGGTGAACGCCACGATCTTCACGCAGATCGTCGATGCGAAGCAGGCGTTGTTCAGCGTCGCCAACTTCGATGTGGCCATCGATGCGCTGGCCCGCACTGCGCTGCGCTCCGTCATCGGCACGATGACGCTCGATCAAGCACTCTCGGAGCGCGAGCGGATCAACACCGACGTGCAACAGCAGATGGAAGTCGTCACCGACAAGTGGGGCATCCGCATCAGCCGCATCGAGATCGTGGAGATCGCTCCGCCGCCCCAGATCCTGCAAGCGCTCGCGCTGCAGAAGACGGCCGATCAGGAGAAGCGGGCCAGCATCCTGCAATCCGAAGGACAGCAGCAGTCGGCCATCAACGTCGCCGAAGGCGCAGCGCAGGCCACGATCCGCGCCGCCGAAGGCGAGAAGCAGGCAGCGATCCTGCGGGCCGAGGGCAACCGGCAGGCGGCGATCCTCGAGGCTGAGGGTCGCTCGCAGGCCATCGCGACCGTGTACGAGGCGATCAAGGCGGCCGACCCGAACGAGAAGCTCGTCGCGATCCTGCAGCTCGACACACTGTCGAAGTTCGCCGACAGCGACAACTCGACGATCGTCGTGCCCTACGAGAGCGCGGGGCTCATGGGGGCGGCCCAGGTGCTGCGCGGCGTCCTAAGCGACAACGGCTCCCGCACGTAGCTCCGCCAGGGCGTGGGCGTCGTAGCCCAGCTCGCGCAGGACCTCGTCGGTGTGTTGCCCCGCGTAGCACGCCTTCACCGCGAGCTCGCCGGGCGTGCGGTCGAGCCTCGGCGCCGGTGCAGGATGGCGGACACCGTCGACCTCCACGAACGTCGAGCGCGCCACGTTGTGAGGGTGGTCGGGGGCCTCGGCCAGCGTGAGGACCGGCGCCACGCAGGCATCGCGCGTCGCGAACACCTGGGCCCACTCGTCGCGTGAGCGCGTGCGCAGAACGCCGGCGAAGACGGCGCGCAACGCATCCCACTGAGTGTGATCGTCCCGATCGGGAAGGGCGGCGGGGTCGAGACCGAGGCCGTCGAGCAGCTCCCCGTAGAACTGCGGCTCGATCGCCCCGACCGCGACGTACTTGCCATCGGCGCACTCATAGGTGTCGTAGAACGGCGCACCCGTGTCGAGCATGTTGGTGCCGCGGTCGTCGCTCCAGAAGCCGATCTGGCGCGCT
>DASZHU010000335.1:0-7389 GCA_035937605.1 Acidimicrobiales bacterium
GCTGGTCGCCAGCTCGATCGTCGACATCATCCTGTTCATCCTCTTGGACGGCGACCTCGTGAAGCACGACGCCGCCGAGCGGGCGGCCGAGGCCGAGTTGGCCGGCATCTACCGCGCCCTGGGTGCCGAGCTCCCCGTTCCCACCGGAGCCGCCAAGCAGCCCCACAACTACGTGGCGCGGGTGATCGTCACGATCGTGACGGTCGGCATCTACTTCCTGTGGTGGACCTACAACATCATGGTCGACGAGAACCAGCACTTCGAGCAGAACTGGGCCTGGGAGGACAACCTCCGCCACGCCCTCGGAGGTTGACCGGCTTCGCCGGTTAGCGCGCTGGACTAGCTCCGCGCCTGCAGAGCTTCGATCAGCTTGGGGACGACCTTGTGCACGTCGCCGATGATGCCGAGGTCGGAGATCGAGAAGATCGGGGCCTCCGCGTCCTTGTTGACGGCGATGATGTTCTTCGAACCCTTCATGCCGACCATGTGCTGCGTCGCGCCCGAGATGCCGAGCGCGATGTACACGTTCGGCTTCACGACCTTGCCCGTCTGACCGACCTGGTGCGAGTACGGCACCCAACCCGCATCGACGATCGCCCGGGATGCGCCCGGCGCGCCCTTCAGCAACTTCGCGAGCTGCTCGACCATCTCGTACTTGCTCGCCTCGCCGAGGCCACGTCCACCCGACACGACCACCGCGGCCTCGTCGAGCTTCGGGCCCGTGGCCTCTTCGACGTGGCGATCGGTGATCTTGGCGGCGCCGGCCCCGCCGACATCGGGCACGGCGAGCGCCTCGACCGCGGCAGCACCGCCGCCACTCTCTTCCGCCGCGAACGACTTCGGGCGAACCAACACGATGTTCGGTGCGCCGGCGGTGAGCTTCGTGCGCACCATCCGCGTCCCACCGAAGACGGGCGTGCTCGCGACGACGGTGTCACCGTCGACGGTGATCTCCGTGTTGTTCGTGAGCACTGGCTTGTCGAGCTTGACCGACAGACGAGCAGAGATGTCGCGCCCGTCGTACGTCGTACCGAACAAGATGAGATCGGGCGTGTTGCCACCGTTGACCAGATCGGCGATCGCGGCGCCGACGTGTGCGCCGGGAACCTTGTCACCCAGATCGCCGGTGGCGTACACCTTCGTTGCGCCGTGCTTGCCGAGCGTCTCGGCGATCGCACCCGCGTCGCCGCCGTAGATCGCCTCGACCGTGTCGCCGATCTCGCGCGCCTTGGCGAGCATCTCGAGCGTGATCGTCTTGACCTTTTCGCCGTCGGTCTCGGCGTAGACCCAAACCTTGCCAATCGTCATCGTCAGATCACCTTCAGGTTCTCGAGAGCTTCAACGATCTTCTGGAAGCCTTCGCCGTCGTCTTCGATGATCGTTCCGGCTTGACGTTCCTCGGCCTTGTCGACCGCGACGATCTCCTGCCCGGCGCCGGCCCAGCCGACGATCGATGCGTCGATGCCCAGGTCGGTGACCTTCACCTCGTCGACCGGCTTCGACTTCGCCGCCATGATCCCCTTGAAGCTCGGGTACCGGGGCTCGACGACACCGGCGGTCACGGACACGACGCACGGCAATGGGCACTCGACTTCGTCGTACCCGGCTTCTGTCTGGCGTTGCACCTTCGCGGTACTGCCGTCGATCTCGATGTGCTTCGCGAACGTGACCGACGGAAGATCGAGCACGGCCGCCACCTGCTCGGGCACGGTGCCCGTGTAACCGTCGGACGACTCGGTTGCGGCCAACACGAGATCGAACTCGGTGCGCTTGATCGCCGCGGCCAGCACCTTGGCAGTGTCGAGCGCCCCGGCGCCCTTCAGCGCGTCGTCGCTCACCAGCACGGCCTTCGCGGCACCCATCGCCAGCGCGGTGCGCAAGCCGGACACCTCACTGTTGGGGGCCATCGAGATCAGCGTGACCTCGCCCCCGCCGGCCTTGTCGACCAACTGGAGCGCCATCTCGACGCCATACGAGTCCGATTCGTCGAGGATCAGCTTTCCGTCTCGCTTCAACGTGTGATCCGCATTGAGCGCACCCGGCTCAGCGGGATCGGGGATCTGCTTCACGCAGACGGCGATGTTCATAGCGGGCGATATTGCCAGTAGCGACGACGATCAGACCAACTCGCGTAGCGTCGGGGCACGTGCGTCTGCTGCTGATCGTGAACTCCTCGGCGTCATCGGTCACCGCGCGCGGTCGGGTCGTGATCCAAAAGGCGCTGTCGGCAGATCACCAGGTGACGGTGGCCGAGACGAACCGGCGAGGGCACGCGAGCCGGCTCGCGCAGGGCGCGGCAAACGACGGCGTGGACGTGATCGTATGTCTCGGAGGAGACGGGACGCTGAACGAGATCGCGAACGGACTCGCCGGCTCGGCAACGGCGCTTGCTCCGCTTCCGGGTGGCTCCACCAACGTCTTCGCCCGCACGATCGGCTTGCCGAACGATCCGATCGAGGCAACCGGGGTCCTGCTCGACGGGCTGGCGCAGAACCGGATCGAGCAGGTCGGCCTCGGATCGGTCAACGGTCGGTACTTCCTGTTCCACGTCGGCATCGGCTTCGACGCCGTCGTCGTGAAACAGGTCGAACGGCGCGCCGCGCTCAAGCGCTATGTCTCACATCCGCTCTTCATCTATGCGACGTTCGCGACGTGGTTCCGGCACTACGACCGCAGCCGCCCGCGCTTCTCGGTGCGCGAAGAGACCGGACCGGTCGTCGACGACGGCTACTTCGCGATCTGCTTCAACACGAACCCGTACACCTATCTCGGCAACCGTCCGTTCGACGTGATCCCCGAGGCGACGCTCGACCGCGGCCTCGCGATCGTCACGTTCCGATCGCTCGCGCTCTGGCCGCTCCTGCGCGCCGCCGCCAGCGCGCTCGGGTTCGGGCGCGACCTACGCCGGCACAAGCATCTCGACGTGCGGTCCGATCTCTCGTACCTCGTCGTCGATGGACACGGCCCGTTCCCGTACCAGGTCGACGGCGACTACCTCGGCGAGACGGAACGCCTCGTCTTCAGGCACGAACCCGACATCCTGAAACTCGTCTTGCCCCCGTGATTCGACACGCTCTCCTCAGTGGGCGCGGCCCAGTGCGCGAGCGGCGACGTCGGGGACGTTGGTGACGATGCCGTCGACGCCGAAGCCGGCCAACTCGGTCATGCGCGCCGGGTCGTCGACGGTCCAGACGTTCACCGCGAGGCCCGCGGCGTGGGTCCGCGCGACCAGATCGGCGGTCACTGTTGCGTCCCACGGGTGCAGCGCGGCGTGGCCGGCCGCGACCGCCCACTCGATCGCCCGCGTCGCGTCGGGCAGCTCGAACGTGAGTTGCGCGGTCGCCACGCCCGATCCGATGGCGCGGACACGATCGAGCGTCGGCGCATGGAACGACGACACGAGGATCTGCTGACCGCGGCCGCTCACCCGAAGGCTCGCCTCGACCACAGGTGCGGCGACCGCGACCTGGGGGTCGAAATCCGTGTCCTTGGGCGAGTTCTTGATCTCGATGTTCACGCCGAGCGGGGCACATGCATCCAGCGCGTCGTCGAGCAGCGGGAGCCATTCCGGCAGCTCGCCGGCCTCGAGCTCGAGCAGCGCTCGCCCGTCGGCGAGGTGGGCGTCGTGGTGGACGGCCAGGGCCCCGTCCGCCGTGCGGTGGACGTCGAGCTCCACCCAGTCGGCGCCGAGGCGGCCAGCGGCGCGAAACGCGTCGACCGTGTTCTCCCGTTCGACCCGGGATGCGCCTCTGTGCGCGATCACGACCGTTTGCAGGAATCTCATTTCGAGCAGCGAAACAACTGGTTGCCCGTCAACCCGTAGCCAGTTACGATGCCGTCACTTCCAGCTACACCTGTGCGTCGATTTGAACGGGGTAGCATGTGAAACTCGTCACAAAGTGCATTTCGTGACACCGAACCACCTGGAGGCCCGGTGGCGCTGCCGCAGACCGTAGAGCAGTACTCGATCGAAGACGACGACGACTGGCGTGACCACGCCGCGTGCCGGGACACGAATCCCGACCTGTTCTTCCCGGTCGGCACGACCGGCCCCGCCATCGAGCAGATCGAGCAGGCCAAGGCGGTGTGCCGGGAATGTCCCGCACAGTCCTCCTGCCTCGAGTTCGCCCTCGTGACGAACCAGGACTCGGGCGTCTGGGGCGGTACCTCCGAGGAGGAGCGCCGCAAGCTGCGTCGGGCATGGGTCGCCCGCCAGCGCCGCGCCTCCTGAGCCTCGCTCACCCCGCCCGCTCGCGGTCGAACGGCACCCGCAGCTCCACCACCGTCCCCCGCCGGTCGCCCGTTCCTTGACCGGCGCGCAGCTCGATCGTCCCCGAGAGCTCCGACGTCACGAGCGTCCGGACGATCGACAGGCCGAGCCCCATCGACTGGTCGACATCGAAACCGTCCGGCACGCCGGCGCCGTCGTCCACGACCTGCACCACCAGCTCGTTTCCGAGGCGCTCCAGCCGCAGCACGACCTCGCCCGCGTCGATCACCATCCCCTCCGGGTAGCCGTGGTCGAAGGCGTTCTGCAGCAGCTCGTTGAGCACGACCGCGAGCGGCGTCGCGACCTGAGCCGGGAGGTTCCCGGCGTCACCCTCGACCCGGCATCGAACCGGACGGTCGGGTGTGTGGAACGCCTCCTCCACCATCCGGCAGACCGGGCGCACGATCTCGATGAACGGCACGTCCTCGCCGGCCTCGCGGCTCAGGATCTCGTGGACGAGCGCGATCGACCGCACCCTGCGCACGGACTCTTCGATGGCCGCCTTGGCCTCCGGTGAGGACAGGCGACGGCCCTGCAGGCGCAGCAGCGACGAGATCGTCTGCAGGTTGTTCTTCACGCGGTGATGGATCTCTTGGATCGTTGCGTCCTTCGACATCAGCAGGCGATCGCGGCGACGGAGCTCGGAGATGTCACGCAGGAGCACGACGGCACCCGACACCTCGCCTTTGTCGATCAGCGGGAGGCACCGGAACAACACCGTGATCTCCGGACCCTGCTCGAGCTCCTGGATCACCGGGCCCGGGAGGGCGAACGCCTGCCACACGATGCTGTCGTCGAGCCCGAGCTCGCCGAGCCGCATGCCTTCGGTGTTGGCGTGCACCCCGACGCGGTGCAACGCGGACACCGCGTTGGGCGACGTGTAGACGACGCGCGCCTGGGGGTCGAGCAGCATCACACCGTCGCCGACGCGGGGCGCTTCCTCGGGCTCGGGATCATCGGTGAGGAACGGGAACGAGCCGGCGGCGATCATGCGGGCGAAACGATTGAAGATCTCGACGTACGTGCGCTCGAGCTCACCGGGCTGACGCCCGAAGGTGAGCGCCGACTCGCGGGTCAACACGCCGATGACGTCGCCGTGCCAGCGCACCGGGATGGCCAGCACGCGCACCTGCTCCTTCAATCCCGGCATCTCGACGGTGGCCTCGCCGATATCCCCCGACCGGAAGCTGCTGGCGACGAGGGGCCGCTCCTCCGCGCTGACGACGGACCCGACGAGGTCGCTGCGGTAGACGGTCTGGGTGGTGGCCGGCCGGATCTGGCCGAGGATCACGAACTTCTCGGGCTCCGCGCCACTGACCGGCGCGTACAGCAGCAGGTCGGCGAAGCAGAAGTCGGCGAGCAACCCCCAGGTGCCTACGAGGCGCTGCAGGTGCGCGAGCTGATGGCTCTCGAGATCGGTGCGCTGCCGCGCCAGCTCGGCGAGAGACGCCACGGGTGCACCCTACGGGCTTCGCCCGGCGTCGATTGCGAGCCGGCTACCGCGACTTGGCGAGCTCTTGCTCGGTGGTCTCCCACTTCGCGAAGCACGTCGGGCAGTGCTGGAACATGCGTTGGTCCTCGACGTCGATGCTGTCGAGGTAGCCGTTGGCGCCACACTCGGGGCACGGCGTCGGATAGCCGAACCTCAGCGCCGGCTTCTGCTCGCGAAGATCGAGGACGTCTTTCTTGTCGTGCTTCCGGTTGAACAGCGCCATCTTCCACACCCTCCAGGATGGACGAGGTCTACGCACAGTCTACGACGAAGTGCCCACGCGGAACCATCACGCCGCCACGAAGCGTGGCGGATTGGGCCACCGTCAGCGCCAGATCTTGTCGCCGAGGCGCACGAGGCCGTCGAGGTCGTAGATGTCGCTGTCGAAGTACGGGACCGTGGCGATGACGTCGGGCGTCGCCGCCAGCTCCGCTCGGGTCTCGGCCTCCCGCTTGGCGACGACCTGGAAGTTGAGGAAGCTCTCGCCGATCTCGCGCAGCACTCGCTCGATCTGGCTGGGGTCCGCGTCGAGCGGGATCCCTTCGGCGAGCTTTCCGGCGTCCGCGTACAAGCCGTGCGCGACGCGCGTGGAGGTGTCGTCGAGCAAGTACGACGGCAGCACTTTGTTGAGAACGATCGCGCCGAGGTGGAGCTTGCGCTCGTGCAGCTCCGAGATGAAGAACTCGGCCTCGCGCACCGGCGCCGATTCGAGCGTCGACACGACGACGAACGTCGTTCGGCGGTCGCCCAGCACACGCGTCACCGCGTTCGCCCGTTCGACGAAGCCGTCGTACATCGACTGGAAGAGCAGGAAGAACTCGGCGATGTCCTCCAGGAACTGCGAGCCGAGGATGCGGTCGGCAACGGTGTAGAAGGGCTTCGACGCGAAGTTCACGACGCGCGATCGCGCCGGCATCGTGAGCCAGCGCAGGAATCGGCTCGAGAAGAAGTCGGCCATCCGTGCGGGCGCTTCGAGGAAGTCGATCGCGTTGCGTGTGGGTGGGGTGTCCACGACGATCAGGTCGTACGTGCCGGCGCTGTGGATGTCGTACAGGCGCTCCATCGCGATGTAGTCGTGACTCTGCACGAAACGGCCCATCAGGTTCTGGTACAGGGGGTTGGCCAGAATCGTGTCGCGCGTCTTGACGTCGGGCGCGTGGCGGCGGATGAGGTCGTCCCACGACTGCTTCGTGTCGAGCATCGCCGCCCAGAGCTCACCGCGCGGCTCGACGCCGGCCGCGGCGAATGCCTCGGGTGGCACCCGCGTCTCGACGTTGCCGAACTGCTCGAGGCCGAGCGCGTTCGCGAGGCGCTTCGCGGGATCCACGGTCAGCACGAGCACCTTGCCCCCGAGGTGGATCGCCGCTTCCGCCGCGGCCGCGGCCGCAGTGGTGGTCTTGCCCACGCCACCCGAGCCGCAGTGGATCACGATCTCCTTGGCCGCGAACAGGTGCTCGAGCGAGCCCGGACGCTCTTGCGACGGTTGGCGCGCCATCAGTAGCCGAGCTCCTGACCGAGCGCCTCGGCGACGAGTTGCGTCGCACGTACGCCGTGGTGCCTGGTGAACAGCTCTGGGACGTACAGAAGATTGGCGGTCGAGCCGAGCCCTTCACGGAGGCGCGCGAGA
>DASZHU010000336.1:0-6274 GCA_035937605.1 Acidimicrobiales bacterium
CATGATGTAGTCGCGCTCGATGTCGGCTGCGACCCGCTCGGTGCTCTGGCCCGTGTGCTCGGCGAGGACCTCGGTCATCCGTTGGCGCATGAACGCCATCTCCTTCGCTGCGAGCTCGACGTCGGTGGTCTGGCCCTGGGCGCCACCGTGCGGTTGGTGGATCAGTACGCGCGCGTTCGGCAATGCCATGCGCTTGCCCGCGGTTCCGGCGGCGAGCAGCACCGCGGCCGCGGACGCCGCTTGACCCACGCAGATCGTGCTGATCGGGCAGTGGATGTATTGCATCGTGTCGTAGATCGCGAACAGTCCGGTCATGTCGCCGCCGGGCGAGTTGATGTAGAGCTGGATCTCCCGGCTCGGATCCTCGGCCTCGAGATGCAGCAACTGCGCGGTGACGACGTTGGCGATCGTGTCGTCGAGCGTGCTGCCGAAGAAGACGATCCGGTCCTTGAGCAGGCGCGAGTAGATGTCGTAGGCGCGCTCGCCTCGGGTCGTCTGCTCGATGACGGTCGGGATCAGCATGGGTTTCCTCCTCGATGTGCAACCCAACAGTTGCACGATCCTCGGGGTATGCGCAACTGTACAGTTGCACATATGCTTGGAGCCATGTACGTAACCCGCGAAGTGGTGCTCGATTGCTCGACCGACGAGGCGTGGGAGCTGTTGACGGATCGGGAAGAGCTGGCGGCCTGGCTCGGCCGTCCCGTGGACTTCGACCTCGACACCGTCGAGGGTCAGCGGGTGCGCTTCGTGTGGTCCGACGGCGATCGCGAGGCGAGCGAGGTCGAGTTCGTGCTCGAACGGGTGGACGACAGAACACGGCTGACCGTGACCGAGACTCCTCGGGCCCGGGCCTCGGCTGCCGGTGGCATCCGCCGTCTTCCGATGGGCGCACGATGGGACGACCGGCTGCTCGACCTCGAGCTGCGCTGCTTGTCCCGCACTGCCGTCTTCGCATGATCGACCGCCGGGGCGCGGTCTTCGAGGCCCTCGCCGACCCGACGCGCCGTCAGGTGCTCAGCCTCGTGGGCCGCCACGGTCCCGTCACGGCCACCGAGCTCGCGGAGCAGCTCCCCGTGAGCCGTCAAGCGGTGGCCAAGCACCTCGATGCGCTCCGCACGGCAGGTCTCGTCGAGAGCGACCGGCACGGGCGCGACGTCCGCTTCGGGTTGAAACCGGAAGGGCTCGATCGCGCGGCCGCGTGGATGGACGAGGTCGGCGCGGGCTGGGATCGGCGGCTCGAGGCCCTCACCCGGCGGGCCTCCAACCGGCGGCGGCCCCACTGACGAGGTTCGACCTCACGGCGCGTGGAAACTAGGGGGCGTGGTCCGAGCCCTTCGCGCCGTCGCGGCGTTCGCGATCGTCTCGGTCGTCACCCCGATCACCTGCGTGGTCGTGGTCATCGGTGCACTCATCTTCCTGCCCTTGCCGGCGACGTTGCCGAAGCCGAAGCCGATCCTCGAGTCCGACGTCACCCACGTGGTCGACAAGGACGGCAACGAGATCGGCGTCTTCAAGCAGTACGAGACCTACATCAAGGCGTCCCCCAGCGACATCCCACAGGTATTGAAGGACGCGGTGGTCTCGTCCGAGGACAAGCACTTCTACGACCACGGCGGGGTCGACGTGCCGAGCACGCTGCGAGCCCTGTGGGCCGATGTGCAGAACAAGAAGGTGGAGCAGGGCGGCTCGACGATCACGCAGCAGTACGTCAAGAACGCGTTCACGAACGGTGACCGCACCATCGCGCGCAAGATCCGCGAGGCGATCCTCGCCAGTCAGCTCGAGCGAGCAGAGAACAAGGACACGATCCTCTACAACTACCTCGACACGATCTACTTCGGCGAAGGGGCGTACGGCATCGTCGCCGCGGCGCAGACGTACTTCCGAACCCCCGTGGCCCAGCTGTCGCTCTCGCAGGCCGCGCTGCTCGCGGGCGTGATCCCCGCACCGAGCAATTACTCGCCGCGCGTCAATGCTGTGCTCGCCGACCAGCGGCGCGTGCTCGTGCTCGATCTGATGTTGCAGCAGGCGCGCATCACCAAGGCGCAACACGACGACGCCGTCGCGCACCACGTGTGGCTCACCTACACCGGCGACGCGCCGGGCCCGGCCACGCTCGTGTACCCACCACAGCAACAGCAGTCGAGCCAACCGTGGTTCACGCAGTACGTCAAGGACTGGCTCGAGGCACACCTGCCCGGCTGCGTGCCGAACAACTGCCCCTTGCTGGACAAGGGTGGCCTGACCGTCACGACCACCCTCGACTCCAAGGTGCAGATGGAGGCCGAGGACGAGGTGGCCAAGTCGATGGGCAACAACGATCCGAACCTGCAGATGGCACTCGTCGCGGTCGAACCCCCGACCGGTTATGTGCGGGCGATGGTGGGCGGTCGCCAGTTCAATGCCGACAACCAGTACAACGACGCGATCGGCAGCCCCGGCCGTCAGCCCGGCTCGTCGTTCAAACCGTTCGTGCTTGCGACCGCGTTCGAGGAAGGGATCCAGCCCACCAAGACGTACTCCGGCGCCACGTTCACCGCCCCGAACGGCGACCAGATCCACAACGTGGAAGGCGAGGGCGCGGGCCCGTTCGACCTGCGGAGCGCGACGGTGCATTCGGTCAACGCGGTGTTCGCCCGGCTGATCCTCGACGTCGGCGTCGACAAGGCGATGGCGATGGCGCAGCGTCTCGGCCTCGACATGCCGCCGTACGACCCGAACAAGTACGGCGCGAGCGTGGCGCTCGGCGCGATCGAGGCCAAGCCGTTGCAGATGGCGTCGGCCTACGGCGTGTTCGCCAATCACGGCCGGCGGGCGCCGCCGACGCCCGTGCTGCGCGTGACGGACGCGAGCGGCAAGGTGATCCTCGACAACACCAACGCGGCCGACAAGGCGCAGCCGGTGGTCTCCGACGTGGTCGCCGACAACGTGACCGACATCCTGACGGGCGTGCTCATCAGTGGCACGGCCGCGGGCAAGGGGCTGGCCAACGACCGGCCCGCGGCCGGCAAGACCGGAACGGCCGAGGGCAACGGCAACGCCTGGTTCGTCGGCTACACGCCCACGCTGTCGACCGCGGTGTGGATGGGCTATCAGAACTGCAATTGCCCGATGCACAACATCAACGGCGTGGGTCAGGTCTTCGGCGGCACGATCCCCGCGAGCACGTGGCAGCACTTCATGAACCGCGCGCTCGACGGCGTGGCCGTCACCGAGTTCTCCCAGCCGGCGCCGATCCAGACGTTCGCCGACGACGCCCGCCGCGCCGCGCGCCACGGCTTCGACGCCGGACCTCGTCGGTACCCGAGCGGGCCGCCGGGTGGGGGCCCCTACGAGGTGGACGTGACGCCGCCGGATGCGACCGCGCCCACCACCACGACGACGAGCACCACATCGACGACGGTGCCCAAACCGCCGACGACGATCGTCGGCAACTGAACCTCGGGTCGCCTGCTCGGTTCAGCTGCTCGGCTTGGGCGTGCCCGACGGGCACTGCAACACGGTGTTGCACGCGGCGCGCACCAAGGGGGCGAAGAACACCGTTTGCGGATTGAACCCGAGCGGCGAGTACGTACGCGACGCGACCGCGACCACATCGCCGTCGGTGTTCACGAGCGGGCCGCCCTGGAACTGACTCCCCACCGGCACGTCGTGCTGCACGCCGTCGGCCGACACGTCCGCGACGAAGCCCTGCGTGATCGACGCGCCCGTGCTGCCGAGACCGGAGATGCCGAACAGGCGGTCGCCGATCTTCGGCGGCGCGTTGTCGGCGATCCAGTTCAGCGCCGGCAGGTTCGCCCGCTGGATCGTGAGCAATGCGAGGTCGTGCCCCGGATCCCACGTGAACAGCGTGGCGTCGATGTCGTCCTGACCCTGCTTTCGCAGCGTGATCTTCGGCGCCGGCTGCTGGGTGGCGGCCTGCACCGTCGTGTACGAGGTGAGCAGGAACGACTGCTGGCTGTCCGCGAACACGACGAAGGCCGAGCCCACCGATGGCGCGCCCGCCTGGTCGAGGGTGCTCACGAAGTACACCGACGGCTGCTCCTTCTGCAGCAGGGCGGTGAGCGTCTGCCCGCTCGCCGCGAACTTCTGGAGCTCGTCGAGCTGGTTGCGGATGTCGGCCTTGGCGCTGGCACCCTCGGCCTCGATCGTCTTGCGAGCGTCGTCGATGCTCTTGTTGTAGTCATGGAAGAACTGCTCGACAGAGTTGGTCGTCTTCTCCTGCCGTGACTCGTAGTACGCGTACAGCACCGCGCCGCTGAAGGCAGCCGCGACGCTCATAAGGAAAAGGACGCCGGCGAGCCCGAGGGCGGTGTCAGGCAGCGCGCGGCGGAGGCGGCTTCGGTGATACAGCCGCTCGATCTCCTCTCCTGGCCCCATCGAGGAGACCTTACGCGCAGGTAGGATCCGTTCATGCTCGCGCTCGTGGTGGTGCTGTTCATCGCCGAGCTCTGGGTGATCGTCGAAGTCGCGTTGCGCATTGGCGTGCTGGAGACGATCGTGCTGCTGCTGGTCATGCCGTTCATCGGTGTATGGCTCGTGAAACGAGCTGGACTCCACGTGTTGGGGCGACTGCGCACCACCGTCGACTCAGGGCGCACCCCGCACAAGGAGCTCGTCGACGGGTTCCTCGTCTTGATGGCCGGTCTCCTGTTCATCGTGCCGGGGTTCATCACCGACGCGATGGGGCTCGTGCTGCTGTTCCCTCCGACGCGCGTGGTCGTGCGATCGATGCTGATTCGTAGCGTCACGCGCCGCACGTCGTTCGCGTTCAGGATGGTCGACGGCATGGGGCGCCGCGTCGACATCCAAGACGTGCGGTCGCGCGACGTCACCGAACCTCCGCGGCTCCCGCCAGAGCTCGATCATTGAGCGAGGTGCCGGTGCGGGACGGCGCCACCGTGGCCCTGCTCCGCGACTCGGAGCGTGGGCTTGAGGTGTACATGCTCAAACGGTCGAGCGCGGCGGTGTTCTCACCGAGGGCGCACGTCTTTCCCGGCGGACGAGTCGACGACGCTGATCGGGACGCGACCGCGTGCGAGTGGTGCGCACCACTCTCCGCCGCGTCCGACGTACCGGGTGCGTTCTACGTGGCCGCGTTGCGCGAGGCGTTCGAGGAGGCCGGGCTGTTGCTCGCGTACGACCGCAGCGGCTCCGTCATCCGGCTCGATGACCCCGGCACGAGCGAGCGCTTCGGTCTTCACCGCAAGGCCATCCACGCGGGCGAGCTGGGAATCGGCTCGTTGTGTCGCGAGGAAGGACTCACGCTCGCGGTCGACCTGCTCGTGCCGTTCGCGCACTGGATTACCCCGAAGGGTCCGCCGCGTCGCTTCGACACGCGATTCTTCGCGGCACGCGCGCCCGAGTGGCAGCACGCCACTCACGATGGGGCGGAGACCACCGAAGGGTTGTGGACCCGTCCAACCGACCTGTTGTCCGCGTTCGCCGCGGGTTCCGTGGAGCTGATCACGCCCACGCGTCACTCCCTCGAGCGTTTTGCCGACTTCGGGGCGGTCGACGACGCGTTGCAGGGTCTGGAGCTCGCGTCGTGAGCGATGTCGCGGCCGACCGTCCGCCTCCCAAGCCGCTCGTCCCCGGCGTCGCGTCCGCGCTGAGCCCAATGGTTCGTCGCGTCCTCGCGCCCAACCCCGGCGTCATGACCGGTCCTGGGACCAACACGTATCTCGTCGGCATCGACGAGGTCGCCGTGATCGATCCGGCCATCGAGGACGAGCATCACCTCGAGGCGATCGTCGGCTGTGGCGGCGATCGCATCCGATGGATCCTGTGCACGCACACTCATCCCGATCACTCGCCGGGGGCCGCGGCGCTGAAGAAGCGCACCGGCGCGCCGGTGCTCGCGTTCGACTCACGCGACGGGCTCGAGGTCGACGAGGCGATCGACGACGGCTTCCGCATCGAAGCGACCGAGTTCCGCCTCAGCGCGGTGCACACACCCGGTCACGCGTCGAACCACCTCTGCTACCTGCTGGAAGAGGAGCGGTTGCTCTTCTCGGGTGACCACATCATGCAGGGGTCGACCGTGGTGATCGCTCCTCCGGACGGTGACATGGCCGCGTATCTCGACTCGCTGGCGCGGGTCCGCTCGTTGCGCCTTCGTTCGATCGCGCCGGGCCACGGCCACCTCATCGACGATCCGCTCGCCGTCATCGACGAGTACGTCAGCCACCGGCTCGAGAGGGAGCGTCAGGTGGTCGACGCGGTAGCGGCCGGGGACCGCACCGCGGCCAACGTGGTTAACCGCCTCTAC
>DASZHU010000337.1:0-6051 GCA_035937605.1 Acidimicrobiales bacterium
TCGTGCTGCCGTATCCGATCGAGACGCGGCCTGAGGAGGAGGTGCGCGCTGTTGGCCGAGACCACTGGGGATCGCTCGTGCGGACCATCGGGTTGTGAGGTCACCTGGCTGACCAGCGCGCGGCTCGAGGTCGCGGACGACGACCCCGTCGCGTTCACGAAGCTCGCGACCGACGCGGGGTGGGGCGACGGGCTACCCGTGTTCTCTCCCACAGAGGAGCGGGTGCGCGAGTGGTGCTCGGCCTCGAAGCGGTTCCCCGAGGAGCTGCTCGCCGAGCTGCCGCCGCGCAACGGGCGATGCACGGTCGAAAAGGTCGCGATCAACGCGGTGCTCGCCGGCGCGCCGGCGAACGCGATGCCGTTGCTGTGCGCCGCTGTCGAAGCGATGGCCGATCCGGAGTTCAATCTGTTCGCTCTCAACACGACGACGTCGTGCGTGGTGCCGGGAGTGTTCGTCAACGGTCCGGCCCGCGACGAGCTCGGCATCCCCTACGGCCCCGGCTGCTTCGGCGGCGCCGCCGGCCCGTCGCCCGCGATAGGTCGTGCGTTGCGCCTACTGATGCGCAACGTCGGCGGCCAGGTCGTGGGTGAGTCCTCGAAGAGCGTCTTCGGCCAGCCGGGACGGGTCACGGGGATCGTGGTCGGTGAGTGGGAGGAGCGGTCGCCGTGGGCGCCGCTGAGCGAGCGACGGGGGATCGCGGCCGGCACGAACGCGCTCACCGTGCACGGATGCACGGGAACACTCGACGTGGCCGACATCGTCGCCGACGGTGGCCGCGACCTCCTCGCCATCATCGGCACCTCGCTCGCGGTGCTGGGCACCAACGCGTTCATCGGGTCGCACCACGGCGCGCAGCTGATGATCGCCATCGCGCCGCCCTGGGCCGATCTGATCGCGTCCACGTTCCTCGATCTCGACGACGTGCGTCGGGAGCTGTGGCGCCACGCTGCCCTCCCGCTCGCCATGTGGCCGCACGCCCATCGGGCCGCGCTGCACGCAAACGGTCGCGTCGACGACGACGGCGTGGTCCACGTCGTCGACTCACCCGACGAGTTGCTCGTGATCGTGTGCGGCGGCCTCGGCAACCTGCACGCATTGGCGTTGCACAGCTTCGGCCCGACGCGAGCCGTCACCCGCGCGTTCTGACCTCGAGCGGTGCGCTGCCGGTTCCCGCTCGAGGCCCTTTGTGGTCGCGGCCCGGTCTGAGCTTGGATAGCGGCATGCCGACTGACCCGGAGCTGGCGGACGAGCTCGTCGCCACCGTGCGCGAGTGGATCCGCAAGGACGTGATCCCGATCGCGTCCGAGTTCGAGCACGCCGACCGCTATCCGGAGGCGATGGTCGCGCAGATGAAGTCGTTCGGGCTCTTCGGCGCCCGGATCCCTGAGGAGCACGGTGGCCTCGAGCTCGACGTGATGACGTACGCCCGGCTCATGGAGGAGCTGTCTTACGGCTGGATGTCGCTGGCCGGCGTGCTGAACACGCACACGATCGCCGCGAACCTCATCGAGCGCTTCGGCACCGACGAGCAGCGCAAGACGCACCTGCCGCGAATGGCCACCGGAGAGGTTCGCGCCGCGTTCAGCTTGAGTGAGCCCGACGCCGGCAGCGACACGCAGTCCATCCGGGCCAAGGCCACCCCCGACGGTGACGAGTACATCCTCGACGGCACGAAGATGTGGGTGACGAACGGCGAGCGAGCCGGTCTCGTCGCGCTCGCGGCCAAGACGCCCGAGGGCATCACCTGCTTCCTCGTGGAGAAGGATCCGGGCCCGTCGTTCGGTGGCATCTCGGTGTCGAAGACGATTCCGAAGCTCGGTTACAAGGGGATCGAGACCGTCGAGATGACGTACGCCGGACACCGTGTACCGCGCACCACCGTGCTCGGTGGAGAGGACGGTCTCGGCCAGGGCTTGCACTTCATCCTCGGGTCACTCGAGCTCGGCCGCATCAACATCGCGGCGCGCGCAGTGGGTGTCGCGCGAGCGGCGTTCGACGCGGCAATGAAGTACTCGCACGAGCGTGAGACGTTTGGAGTACCGATCAACAAGCACCAGGCGATCCAATTCAAGCTCGCGGACATGGCGACCAAGCTCGAGGCAGCGAAGCTGCTCGTGCGTTCGGCCGCGGAGAAGTTCGAGCGCGGTGAGCGCGCCGACGTCGAAGCGGGCATGGCGAAGCTGTTCTGCTCGGAGACCGCGTTCGAGCTCGCCACCGAGTCGATGCGGATCCACGGCGGCTACGGGTACACGCAGGAGTTCCCCGTCGAGCGGTACTACCGCGACGCGCCGCTGATGATCATCGGCGAGGGAACGAACGAGATCCAGCGCATCGTGATCGCCCGCGGTCTGATGGCACGCTGGGCGGCGGACCACCCGTCGTAATCCGCGGGTTCGGGCCGAGTCGTGGTGCCACGATGACCCGATGCCGACGCCATCGACGCTCGGGCTGTTCGCCGTCGCCGCGCTCGCGTTGCTGGTGATCCCTGGCCCCTCGGTGCTGTACGTCGTGACTCGCAGCATCGAGCAGGGGCGCCGGGCCGGGCTCGTGTCGGTGCTCGGTCTGCACACCGGCACGCTGGTTCACATCGCCGCCGTCGTCACCGGGCTCTCCGCGCTGCTGCTCGCGTCGGCGACCCTGTTCGACGTCGTCAAGCTGGCCGGCGCCGCGTATCTCCTCGTGCTCGGCATCTCGCGGTTGGCCCGCAAGGCGACGCCGACCGACCGGACGCTCGCGCCGGCGTCGTACGGGCGCATCTACCGCCAGGGGTTCGTGGTCAACGTGCTCAACCCCAAGACCGCACTGTTCTTCGTGGCGTTCTTCCCGCAGTTCGTCGCAAATGGTCGCGGCCCGGTCGCGGTGCAGATCCTGGTGCTCGGCGCGCTGTTCATCCTCCTCGGGTTGTGCAGCGACAGCACGTACGCGTTGGTCGCCGGAACCGTGGGGGCGCGGCTCCGGGTGCGAGCGAGGGCGCACGGACCCCGTCGTCAGTGGAGCGGCCTCGTGCTCGTGGGGCTCGGTGTCGCCGCCGCCGCCACCCGCCGTCCCGCCCCCGCGACATGACGTCCGGACCCGGCACGATCAGACGCAATCCCTCGCACGGGCGAGGCCGTAGGTGACGGTGTGAAGCGAACGATCCTCATCCTCCTCGTCTCGTTGGTGCTCCTCGGGTGCAGCAGCTCGTCGAAACCGGCGAGCGGCTCGAGTACCTCGAGCAGCTCGGCGACCACCCCCAGCTCGTCCTCGAGCACCTCTGCGTCCTCGAGCGCGGCGACCTCGACCGCCTCGAGCTCGGCGGCGACCCTCTCGTCGGCCACGAACGCGACGATTGGTCAGGCGATCCTTGTGAACGGCGCGGGCAAGACCGTCTACATGTACATGCCCGACGGCACGGCCACGACGAGCTCGGTGCCCGCCGGGCTGAAGGGCGTGTGGCCGGCTCTCACCGCGACCGGCACGCCGACCGCGGGTACGGGTGTCGACCAGAGCAAGCTGAAGAGCAACAGCCAACCCGACGGCACGAGCATCGTGTCGTACAACGGTCATCTCCTGTACAACTTCTCCAACGACTCCGCGCCCGGCGATGCGAAGGGTCAAGGGCTCGGCGGGATCTGGTTCGTGCTCTCGCCCGCAGGCGACAAGATCGGCTGACAAGCTGGGCTCGTGCGTCACGCGCGGGCCGATGCGCTCGACCGACTCGAGCCGCTGCTCGTCTCCCTGCGCGCGCTGCCGCAGCTGAAGGAGAAGAGCCGCGGCACCTTCTATCGCGGGTCGAAGGCCTTCCTGCACTTCCATGAGGATCCGGCGGGGCTGTTCGTCGACATCCGGCTGGCAGAGGACTTCGAGCGGTTCCGCGCCACGACGAAGGCCGAACAGTCCGCGTTGTTGCGCAGGGTGAAAGCGCGGCTCGCCGCCCCTTAGGGCCTGCGCGGATAGGACCACCTGCACTTGACAACAGCTCGTCGTCAGGCTGCGCCTACCGACAAAAGGGCACTATGCCTATGGGTCGCCTCGCCTATCGGCCCGGCTCTTAGGGCAGAGGGTGAGCCTTGAAGAAGTTCCAGATCGTCGAGGTGGCGTCGATCTGGGTTGTCGTGAGACCGAGTGCGGGCAGGGGGATCGCGCCCGGCCACGTGTGGCCGCCGCCGTCGATGATGTAGAAGACCGCGTCACCGCCCGACCGGCAGTTGGGCCACGTGCGTTCGCGTACCTCGGTGCTGAGACGATCCTCGGCGAAGGTCGCCGAGCAGCCGTCCTGCGCCGCCCACGTCGCCATCGCGTCTGGCGCGGCGCCGACCGTGCTTCCACCGCAACAGTTCACCTTGCCCCCGTTGAACGGCACGATCTTGTCGGCCGTGCCGCTGAACGCCATGATCGGAACCGGGCGCGGGGGCTGGCAGCCGGGGATGAACAAGATGCCCGCGACTGCGGCGAACGCAGCGAAGCGGTCCGACGCCCGGCACGCGAGCACCGACGTGGTGGCATCGCCATCGGACAGACCGGTCGAGTACACGCGCTTCACGTCGACACACAGCGTCGCCTCGATGTGGTCGAGGAGCGCGCCGATCATCGCGATGTCGTCCTGGAGGCCGGGTTCACCGGCGAGGTTGAAGTGCTTGGCCGCGCCCTGCCCGTCGGGCGCCACGATCACGACGTCGTCGCGGTCGGCTTCGGGCTTGAAGTTGCCGTAGGCCATCTGCTGCACCGCGTTCGAGCCGTAGCCGTGGATGTCGAACACGACCGGCACGTCGTGGGTGCCGTCGTAGGCGGCGGAAACGTACAGCTGGTACGTGCGCGCCTGCCCCTGGAACTCGAGCGTCTCGGACGACTGACCGGGCGCGTGCGGTCGCGCGCACGAAACGGTTGCCGCGGACGCGGACGCCGCGCTCGAGGTGGTCGATGCCGCGGCCGCCGGAGGAGGCGTCGCGCCGTCGCTGCTGCACGCGCCGACGAGCGCGGCCGCGGCGCCGATTGCCGCTAGCCGTCGTAGAAGAAGGGTTCGTGCAGGCCGATGAGCGTGCGGTCGCGCGTGGTGGTGGCGCGATCGATCGCGTTCTGCGACAGATGGTTGACGGCATCCGTCTTCCGAAGCCGCTGCGCGATGTCCCGCCGCCCGTAGTGGCACTGCACGAAGTATCGACCCGGATCGGCCTCGGTCGGTGACAGGCGCCGATGCCACACGTCCGACACGAAGAGCAGCACGTCGCCGGCCTCGGCCAGCAGCGGCAGCACCGGTAGGCCATTGCACTCGAGATCGGGGTCGTTCATGCGATCGAGGGGCGGCGACTGACCCGACGTGTG
Organism: Acidimicrobiales bacterium; assembly: GCA_035937605.1. Taxonomy (GTDB): domain Bacteria; phylum Actinomycetota; class Acidimicrobiia; order Acidimicrobiales; family JACDCH01; genus DASUCS01. The sequence goes on from DASZHU010000337.1 coordinate 5,302, forward strand.
GCTCCTCGGGATGACACCCGTCGGGCCGGCATCGAGCGGGCAGTCCTGCAGCATCAGGTGGGACGCAACCGCGAAGACCGGATAGGGAATGCGCTCGTCCCACGGCACACCGTCGGGTCGGGGCACGTGCGGCCCGCTGTCGATGTGCCAGAACTGGCCGCCGTGCGTCGACGTGCCGCCCGGCTGGCGCCACGCGGTGTTGGCGATCACATGGCAGTCCTCACCGAGGAGCGGCTCGATCACGTCGAGGATCTCGCGCCGCGCCACGGCGCGCTGCACCAGTTCGCTGCGGTTCAGCATCTCGTAGCGGAACGGCTCCCAGTGACCCTCCGCCTTCGAGGCCACACGCTCGTCGGGCGGGTAGTCGTCGAAGACGCGGTCGACGTCCGCCGCAAGGGCGGCGACCTCGTCCGGGCTGAACACGCCTCGCAGGGCGACGTAACCCTCCGTCTGCAGCTGCTCCGAGGCTTCGGGTACCGGTTTCGTCGACAGCGTCAGGTAGCCCGTCCGGCGCGTGATCATGAACGTCCTCCGATTCCCGGTTCGACCGCATTCCGACTGGCCTAGTTGACCACGAGTTGATCAAGTACGGGGATGCTGGACGTGCTCGAGCGGACGACGAACCGCCTGCTGAACGCATTGCGGGCTGCGCCGCCCGACGTGCTCGCCGGCGAGTCGGCGCTGTCGGGCTGGACGCGTCTCACGATCGTCGCCCATCTCCGCTATGTGGCCCGCGCCAGTCTCCGGATG
>DASZHU010000338.1:0-11609 GCA_035937605.1 Acidimicrobiales bacterium
TGCGGGTGGTGGGCATGGCCGTCAGCCTGTCACCTGCAGGTGCCCGTTCACGGTCGAAAGTCGAACGCGACCTTGATGGCGCCCGTTGACTCCTGGTTGATGAGCGTGAGCCACGCATCGTGCCAGTCCTCGAGGGGAAACGTGTGGGTGAGCATCCCGGTGAGGTCGATGCGCCCCGCGGCCGCCATGTCGAGATAGTGGGCGATGCCGTGCTGGCGTACGCCGTCGACCTCCTCGAACCCGAACGCGTTCGAGCCGACCCACCGGATCTCCTTGAAGTACAGCGGCGTGAACTCGCCGCGCTCCCAGGACGACAGGCCGAGTTGCACCATCGTTCCCCGCGCCTTGAGCACGCGCATGTCGACCTCGAACGTGGCGGGTGCGCCGACCGTGTCGTACACAACGTCGATGTAGCCCGGGTAGCACGTGGGCAAGCCCTCCCAGGGCGTGCGCAGCACGCCACCCGACCACGCGGCAAGCTGTTCGATCAGCGCGAGGCGGGGCTCGGGACGGAACACGGTCGCCCCCAACTTCTCGGCGAGCGCCGCCTGCGCGTCCCACGCCGCGATGGTGGCGACTTCGACGCCGGGATACAGCGCGCGCAGGATCGCCGTGGCGCAGGTGCCGAGCGCGCCAGCGCCGTAGACGACCGCGCGCCCGTCGGGAGGCGGGGGATTGCGCGTGATCGCGTGGAGCGACACCGCGAACGGATCCGCGAGGACGGCGACCTCGTCGGGGACCCCGTCGGGAACCGGGATCATCATGTGCCGGTGCGCGGGAACGAGCTCCGCGAAGCCGCCGGTGGCGTCGGACGAGTTGCCGGTGTGGATGCCGGGTGCGAGGCGTCCGTCGTGGAAGTGCACGCACATGCTCCAGTCGCCGACCTCGCACGACGGGCACATAGGGCTGATGCCGCGCGGGCCGCACGACAGCCACGGGTTCAGCACGACCCGTTGACCCGGTGCGATGCCGTCGACGTCGGGCCCGACCTCCTCGACCGTCGCGACGACCTCATGACCGAGCACCTGAGGGAACGAGATGAACGCGGTCATCGGGCTGTCTTCGGCCCCCTCGAAGTCCATGAGCACCTGCTTGGTGTCCGAGCCGCACACACCCGTGAGTCGGGGGCGGATGACGGCCCAGTCTGGACCGATCAGCTTTGGTTCGGGGATCTCGGTGAGGAGCATCGGGGTCGACGCGAGGTGCCGGATCAGGCGCGGCGCGTCGTCGGGAGGCTGCGGCGGCATCGGGTCGGGGAACTCGCCGAACACGAGGGCCTTCACGTCACACCTTCTTCTCTTGCTCTTGCCGGGCCATCGCGACGACGCCTTCGAGGAAGAGGTCGATGTCCGTGGTCTTGAACGCGGCGATGTCCTTCATGTCGGGGCTGTAGGTCTCGAAGCGGTCGCCCTCGATCGCGGTGATGATGTCGGCGGCGACGGATTCCGGCGGCTCGAATGGGCCGTGGTAGAGCGGGTCGTCGTTGTCGGGAAGATCCCAGATCTCCGTGGCGATCGGGCCGGGAATGATGAGGCGGACGTCGATGCCCGTGTCCCACAGATCGACGGCCATCGACTCGCTCCACCCGCACAGCGCGAATTTGCTGGCGCAGTATGCGGACTCGTGCACGATACCGAGGCGCCCGCCGAGGCTCGAGACGTTGACGATCACGCCGCTGTCGCGGGCGAGCATGCGGGGCAACACGGCAAGCGTCATACGCGCCGGTGCGAAGAAGTTGACGGCCATGACATCGTCGAGCTCGCCGGGCGTCAGTTGTTGCACGGTGCGCCGCTTCGGGATCGCGGCGTTGTGCACGATCACATCGAGGTGACCGAACTCGTCCCACGCGTCGAGGGCAACCCGCTCTGCGGCCTCGATGTCGCCGAGGTCGCACGTCCAGGCGCGGTGACCATCGCCGTCGCAACGGGCGAGCACCTCCGCGAGCCGCTCGGCGCGCCGGGCCAGGACGCCGACGCGGGCGCCTCGCGCCGCGAGCATCGGCGCGAGCGCGGCGCCGATACCGGACGATGCGCCGGTCACGAGCACGGTCGTGCCGCGGGTCACCTGCACGGATTGGCCTCCGGGCGGACACGGCCGAGGATGGACGGGATGCCCGACCGGGCACACTCGTCGGGATGTCGCGTGTCGTCGACCGTCCCCATATCGAGGGCACGCTACATGACACGCGTGTCAGGTTCCCCTCGTGACGACCCGGTGGCGGACGGCTGTGCTGTACGCCGCGGGTGTGATCGGGCTCACCGGACTGCAGCTCGTTCGAGAGCCCCGTACGGGCTGCGCCCACGCCGTTCGCGATGGGTGTGCCCTGCGCGCGCCTGCGCTGAGGTTCAGTTGGCCGTGATGTCGGCCGGGTAGTTCGCGAAGCGCCGCAGGGGCTCGGGCTGGCGGCCCAGCACGTCACGCCACAGATGCTCGGGATCGTCCGTCACTGCGTCGCCCGGGAGTGCGTCGACCACGAACCACGCGCCCTCGTCGATCTCCGCGGTGAGCTGCTCGCTGCCCCAACCGGCGTAGCCGGCGAACACCCGAACGCCGTCGACCACTGTACGTACGAGCGCCGCATCGGCGGTGAGATCGAGCACCCCGACCGACCCGACCACCGCGGTCCAGGTCTCCTCGGACAGCTCGGGATCGTCGGCGCAGTGCGCGAGGGCGATGACCGAGTTGCGCGACACGGGACCTCCGACGAACACGACGGGTGGTTCGGCGCTGAGGTCGGCCCAATCGGGGAGGGGCTCGCCCACGTCGAGGGGAGACGGCCGGTTGAGCACGAGGCCCAGCGCCCCCTCGTCGCTGTCCTCGAGCATCAGCACGACGGTCCGGTCGAAGTTCGGGTCGCTCAAGAGCGGTGTCGCGACCAGCAGCCGACCTCGTGTCCCGGGCACGACCCATGTTTACCCACTCGTGTCCCTTGACGGACGGCGTACTCTCGAACCCGCACGCGCCGCAGACCCCCTTTGCTCGGGTCTGCGGGGCGTTCGCGCGCGTTCCCCCACGAGGTTCCGAAGGAGAACCGAATGCCCCATCCCGATCTCGATGCCGAGCAGCGGCACCTCGATCACGCCTACCGATGTCTGGCGGCCATGCGCGCTCGCACCGAGGCCACCGTGGCCATCGAGGACATGGCCGCGCAGGCGGTCGACGGTGAGATCGCCCGGTGGCACCTCCAGCAGCGGCTGCGCGCCCTGGACGTGGACGTCCCCGGGCTCGCCTTCGGTCGCATCGACGAGGAGGGCACGGGGCGTTCCGCCGGGCCGACCTGGTACGTCGGCCGCCGACACGTCGAGGACGACAAGGGCGAGCCCGTGGTCGTCGACTGGCGGGCCGGCGTCTCGACGCCCTTCTACCGCGCCACCGCCGCGGACCCCTTCGGGTTGACGCGCCGGCGCCGGTTCATGATGACGGACCGTCGGGTCGACGACCTGTTCGACGAGGTCTTCGACGATCCCGATTCGGTGCACGCGGCGCGCCACGGCGGCATCCCTGATCCACTGCTCGCCGAGCTCGAACGCGAGCGCACCGGCGAGATGCGCGACATCGTCGCCACGATCCAGGCGGAGCAGGACATCGTGATCCGCGCGCCGTTGGAGTCGTGTCTCGTGGTGCAGGGAGGTCCCGGCACCGGCAAGACCGCGGTGGGTCTGCACCGAGCCGCCTTCCTGCTCTACGAGCACCGCCGCCTGCTCGACGAAGAGGGCGTGCTCGTGATCGGTCCCAACCCCGTCTTCCTTCGCTACATCGCCCAGGTGCTCCCGTCGCTCGGTGAGACCGCGGTGCGGCAGAGCACCATGGAGCGGCTGCTCGGCGGGCGGGTGCGCGGCTTCGACGCCCCCGCGCTCGCGGCGTTGAAGGGCGACCCGAGGATGGCGCTCGTGCTGGCGCGGGCGGCCGACGCGCTCATCAGATCGCCGAAGGAGGACCTCGACATCGGCACGAGCTGGGGACGCGTCCGGTTGTCGCAATCCGAGATCTCCGCGGCCGTCGACGAGATCCGCGTGCGGGCGGTGCCGCACAACGTCGGCCGCAACGCGCTGCGCACGCAACTCGTACGCATGGCCGAACAGGACATCGCCGAACGGCGGGGCGACGACACTGCCTCGCTCGGCTTCGCCGACGATCTGCGCGGCGCGAAGGACTTCCAAGCGGCGCTCGCGGTGTGGCCGGCGGTCAGCGCGGCCACCCTCGTGCGCCGGGTACTGACGTCGCCGGCGGCGTTGCGAACCGCGGCGGCCGACGTGCTGCGCGACGACGAGATGAGCGCGCTGCTCCGCAAGCCGACTCGAAGGATCGACGACGAACCCTGGACCGTGGCCGACCTCGTGCTCGTGGACGAGGCCGAGGCCATCGTCGACGGCGTTCGCCGCACGTACGGACACGTCGTGGTGGACGAGGCGCAAGACCTCACTGCAATGGAGCTCAGGGCCCTGGCCCGTCGCTGCCCCCGGCGGTCGATGACCGTGCTCGGCGACCTCGCCCAGGCCACCCGTCCCGGTGCGCAGCGCTCCTGGGACGACGTGCTCGGTCATCTCGGCTCGCCGGTCGGCGCCGAGCTCACCGAGCTCGACCTCGGCTACCGCGTGCCGGCGCCGATCATCGACTTCGCCAACCGGTTGCTGCCCGAGGCGGCCCCGGACGTGCGTCCGTCGCGCTCGGTGCGCGAGCTCGGCGCCGCTCCGCAGATCGTGACGGTCGCGGGCGAACTGACGCCGGAGGTCGAGGCGATCGTCGGCGCGCTCGCGGCCCGTTGGACGTCCGTCGGCGTCATCGTCCCCGACGGCGCCGGCGTCGCGCTCGAGTCGGTGCCCGAGCGCGTCACCGTGGTGTCGCCTCCAGAGGCCAAGGGATTGGAGTTCGACGCGGTGGTCGTGGTGGAGCCGGCGAAGTTCGTGCCGGCTTCGGGCGACGAGCACCGCGCCGGCCTCCGGCTCCTCTACGTGGCCCTCACCCGCGCGGTGCAGACGCTGACGATCGTGCACCGGGATCCTCTCCCGCCGCTCCTGACTGATTAGCGTGACGGCTCGTGCTCGGGCCGGACGACGTCACGCTCGCGGGAAAGGTCGCGCTCGTGACCGGTGCGGCGCAGGGCATCGGAGAAGCAATCGCGATGACGTTCGCCCGCTTCGGTGCGTCGATCGCGATGTGCGACCGCAACGCCGACGGGCTCGCGTTCGTGTCCAGGGCCATCGACGGGCTCGGTGGACGGGTCGTGACCGGTGTGATGGACGTTCGCGACGCCGACCAGGTCGACGCCTTCGTCAGCGATGCCGTGCACGCGCTCGACCAGCGCATCGACGTGCTGGTGAACAACGCGGGTGGTGGCTTCCCGTCCGCGTTCCTCGACGTGAACGCGAAGGGGCAGGACGCGCTGATCCGCGAGAACTTCTCGTCGGTGACGAATTTCATCCGCGCCTGCGTGCCGAACATGACGGCCGGCGGCTCGATCATCAATGTGACGTCGATCGAGGCGCACCGAGCCGCGCCCGGCTTCGCCGTGTACTCGGCGATGAAGGCCGGGATCATGAACCTCACCCAGTCCCTCGCGCTCGAGTTGGGCCACAAGCGGATCCGCGTGAACTGCATCGCGCCCGACGTGATCCCCACTCCCGGCGTCGGCGACATGGGTGACGTGGCGGCCCGCATGCCGTTGCCGGTGGCCGGGCACGTGGACGATGTCGCAGGCGCCGCGGTGTACCTCGCCACGGATCTCGGACGGTTCGTCACCGGCACCACGATCCACGTCGACGGCGGCAACCTCGCGGCCGGGGGATGGCACCGGCAACCAGATGGGAGTTGGCACCCGTGAAGTTCGGCATCGCCCTCGGGCGGCTCAACCCCGCGTTCTTCGTCGCGGTCGTCGACGAGGCCGAGCGCCTCGGCTACGAGTCGATTTGGCTCCCCGAGCACCTCGTGTTCCCGATCGAGATGGGCGGCTCGCCGTTCGCGGGGGAGGAGCATCCTCCCGTTCCGCCGAGCACACCGGTGTTCGATGCGTTCGCCTATCTCTCGTTTCTCGCGGGACGCACCGAGCACGTGCGGCTCGGCACGCATGTGTACCTGCTCGGTCTGCGCCATCCCTTCATCTCCGCGCGCGCGATCGCGACGCTCGACATCGTCAGCGGGGGACGAGCGATCGTCGGTGTCGGAGCCGGCTGGCTCGCGAGCGAGTGGGACGCGATCGGGCTCGATTTCGCGTCGCGGGGCCGTCGCGTCGACGAAGCGATCGACGTGTGCCGGCGGCTCTGGACCGACGAGGTCATCGAGCACCACGGCGAGTTCTTCGATTTCGGGCCCGTGATGTTCGAGCCGAAGCCCGTGCAGAAGCCACACCCACCGGTCATCGTCGGAGGTGAGTCGTCGCCCGCGCTGCGACGGGCCGCGCGTGTCGGCGACGGTTGGGTCGGTCTCGACCACACCCTCGACACCATCGACGGGCCGCTGGCGAAGCTGACGGCGCTGCGCGAGCAGGCGGGGCGCGCCGACCTTCCGTTCGAGATCACGGTCGGTGGCCCGGTCCGGTCAGCCGACGACATCGGTCGTTGGGAGGAAGCCGGCGTCGATCGGCTGATCGTGTCCCCCTGGCGACGTTCACCGGAGGCGCTCGACGGACTGCGTCAGTTCACGGATCTCGTAGGAGCGCATCTGCGTCAGGGCTGAAGTCGCGCGTCTGTCCCTTCACGCGGACGGCGCGCTCGATTGTGCCCGGCTGGAACGAATGGCACGTGCCGCGCACGGCGTCGCCCAGCATGTCGGCGGTCTCGAAGCCGTCGAGATCCATCACCCGACCGAGGCTGATGTCGCACGCGCGCCGCAGGACGCTCGCCGCCTCCGCGGTGTCCGCGTCGAGCGTCGCCTCCGCCCACGAGATGAAGCCGCCGCGCAGCGACACGCCGTCGAACGGCGGGGGGCCGACCAGCTGCCGGCCGGCGAGCTGCCACCGCAGCGCGGACTCGCCGTCGCGCCAGAGCTCGGGTGCCGTTCGCTTGCCGTTGCGATCGTCGATCGCGACGTCGTACGTGCGCCCGGTCGGCGCGCCGCGCGCGGCGTGCGCGATCGCGAGACCGGCGAGATCGAACAGATGCGTGCAGTGCTCGCGCGCCGGTGCGTGCTGGCCGAGGGCACTGAGCCGAGTGTCGAGAGCGGCCCCGACCAGGCCGCGCAGCGGCTCGACAGCACCGGGGCAGGTCGTCCACGGATAGCGGCCGGCTCGGCCGCTGATGCCCACGACGTGGTGCCCGTCGTGCGCGATCGTGACCCCGAACCGGTGGAAGTCGTCTTCCAGCTCGCCGCTCACCGTGGACGCGTCGATCCACGACAGGCGCACGCGGCGCCGGTACGTGCCCGTGGCGGGACTACTCCTCGTCGTCGGGAATGACGCTGCCGGCTTCCAGCGAGCGGAAGACGGTCTCGACCCCCTGTAGCCGCTTGCGCAGCTCGCGCTCGGCGTCGCGGATCTCGTCCCGCCGCGTGCGGGCCTCGGCGAGCATCGCGCTCGACTCGCGCTCCGCGTTCTTGACGAGATCGCTCGCCTGGCGTTGCGCTTCCTCCTGCGTGTTGCGCGCGTTCTGCAGGATCGCATTCGCTTCGTCTCGGGCGGACTGCTTGAAGATGCGGGCCTCCTCGCGGGCCGACTTCGCAGCCTGCAGGATCGCGTCGGCCTCCTGGGTGGCCGTCTCCCTCATGTTCTGCGAGTCGACCTGGGCCGACGCTCTGATGGCGCTGGCCTCTTCGCTCGCGGACGACCGCATCGAGTTCGCCTCGTTGTCGGCCTGCTCTCGGATGACGTCGGCTTCGCGCTCGGCCTGACGCACGATCGCGTCGGCCTGGTCTTCGGCCCGCTTGAGGACCTCCTGCATCTGCTCGCCGGCGTAACGGGTGATCGATGCGATCTCCTCGCCGAACGCGCGATACGGATCGATCGCTCCACGGCCGAGCTGGTCGCTCCCGGCGAACACGGGCTCCGGTTGGGTTTCGACGGCCACAGGCTCTGGCTCCGGTTCGGGGGCGGGGATCGGCTCCGGTTCGGGTTCCGGCGCCTCTTCAGCGTCGGCCGCGACCGGCTCGAGTTGAGGCTCGGGCTCCGGTACGGCTTCGGGCTCCGGTACCGGTTCGGGCTCGGCTTCTGCGACGGGTTCCGGCTCCGGCTCCGGTTCGGGGGCGGGCTCGGGTTCCGCGACCGGTTCCGCGACGGGTTCCGGCTCGGCCGCGGCCACCGGCTCGGGTTCCTCGTCGACGATCGGCACCACGTCGGCGGACGCCGGTGTCAACGACGTCGCGAACTGGAGCTGACGCACCGCGGCGTCGAGCTCGCTCTCACCGATCTGCGGGCGTACCGGTGGAAGGCTCGACGGATCCTCGGCGTGGAACGGTGCCAGCGAGTCGGCGACCTCTGTCGGAAGCGTGCGGGCCACCACGCGGATGGCCTCCGCGACGTCCTCGCCCGACAAGTCGTCGAAGCCGTGGGCCGTCAGGTAGCCGTGAGGGTTTCCTGCAAAGCGCGACTGCTCGTCGGTGCTCGACAGCAGGCCCCGAAGGAACTCGAGGATGTTGGCCACGGCGGAGACAGTACCGTGCCGTCTCGCGCCGTCTGCGCTCATCGACGAGGAGATTGCAGGTCTAACGTCCGGCCCGTGGAGCTCTGGACATCCGGCATCTCGCTGCCTACCTACGCGGCGAAGCACGCGGCGCGAGTCGAAGCCGCGGGATACGACGGTCTTCTGCTCGTGGACAGCCAGAACCTTGCGGGTGACACCTACGTCGCGCTCACCGCGGCCGCACTTGCAACGTCGAACCTACAGCTCGCCACGGGCGTGACGAACCCCTTCACCCGTCATCCGGCCTCGACGGCATCGGCGATCGCGAGCGTGCACGCCGAATCAGGAGGCCGCGCCGTGCTCGGGATCGGAAGGGGCGACTCGGCGCTCGCCCATCTCGGGCGCGCACCCGCGCGCGTCGAGTACTTCGAGCGCTACCTACGAACCGTCGTCGCGTACCTGCACGGCGAGGCGCTCGCGTTCGACGCGCTCGATGCATTCATGCCGGCCGATGCACCGCCGCCCGTCGACTCGCTCGCGCTCGCCGGACAGCCGTCGACGAGCCGGCTGCACTGGCTGCGCGAGGACCAGTCCGCGGTTCCTGTCGATGTTTCCGCGAGCGGTCCGCGCATGATCGGCGTCGCGGCCCGGCACGCCGATCGCGTCACGTTCGGTGTGGGCGCGAACGTCGAACGTCTGCGGTGGGCGATCGACACCGCCCGCGCCGCCGCCGGCAGCCGCGCGGTGTCACTCGGCGCGCACGTCAACGTGGTCGTCCACCCCGATCTCGACGTGGGCCGGAAGCTCGCGAGCGGGACGATGTCGACGTTCGCGCGGTTCAACGTCATGCACGGTGCCACGGCGGGCCCGATGTTCGAAGGCGGGTTCGACACGCTCGGCCGGTTACACGACGCGTACGACATGCGGTCGCACACGCGTGGCGACTCGCCCCAGGCCGCACAGCTCGACCCGGCGTTCGTCGACGCGTTCGGCATCGTGGGCGAGTCGTCGTACTGCGTCGACCGCCTTCGCGAGCTGGCAGAGCTCGGCCTCGACCGTTTCACGATCGTCGGCCCGGGTCTCGGGTCCGATCCGGCGGAGGCCGCCGCGGCCCACGTCCGCTTCAACGACGAGGTGCTCCCGGCCCTGAAGTGAGCCCCCTCGACTTTTGGTTGTACGGGCGGGACACAAGTGTCTCGCCTGTACAACCAGAACGCTCAGGAGGGTTGCTTCACGGCGGTGTCGCGGACGATGAGGGTGAACTTCACGTCGCACACGGGCTCGCCCGTCGCGGTGTCCTTCCACGACGTCTCCTGCACGTAGAACTCCATGAGCGCGGACGACGAGTCCTTCTCGTAGACGTCGCTGATGCGGGCGGTGCCTTCGAGCACATCGCCCACGCGCGGGTTGCGGTGGTAGACGAACTCCTGCTCACCGTGAAGGATCATGCGCCCCGGGCCTCGCAGCTTGTCGATCGGCAGGCCCTTGGTGCTGCCGTCGATCGTGCCCCAATAGCTCCACGAGAACGGGAACGTCGGCGGCACGATCGCGTTGTCGGCGCGGTACTGCGGCGCGCCGTCCTTCACGGCGGTTGCGAACGCTCGCACCGGGCCTGATTCGACGCGCACCTTCGTGCTGCCGAGCTCGGTTCCCTTCAGCTCCGTCATCGCGGCCACCGCTACCTCCCGAATCCCATTCGCGGAGCGCCGCTCCGTCGATCTCCGAACAACTCCGACTTCCGATCCGCGATCGCTGTCACCGACCAGCGTTCGTCCTGCTCGATCTCACCCACCATCGTCCATCCCTCCATGAGGTGCAACCGGCCGCCGAAGACGACGAAGACCTGGCCGGTCACGTCGGCCGCATCCGGACTGGCGAGCCATGCGACCACGGGACCGACGTTGTCGGGGTGCCACTCGTCGAACGCGTTGCCCTCAGGCGGCGCGCCGAAATCACCGAGCACGGTCTCGGTCATGCGGGTTCGGGCGCGGGGTGCGATGGCGTTCGCCGTCACGCCGTAGTTCTTGAGCTCGCGGGCCAGCGCGATCGTCATGCCCGCGATGCCCGCCTTCGCCGCGGCGTAGTTCGCCTGGCCGGTGCCGCCGTACAAGCCGGCTTCCGACACCGTGTTGACGATGCGGCCGCCGTCGGTGCTGCCGGCCTTCGCCTGCGCGCGCCAGTGCTCGGCCGCGAACCGGCTCGGCGCGAAGTGACCTTTGAGGTGGACGCGGATGACCGCGTCCCACGCGTCCTCATCCATCTTGAACGACATCTGGTCGCGCAGCACACCGGCGTTGTTCACGAGAACGTCGAGGCGCCCGTAGGCGTCGAGCGTCGCGGCGACGACGTCTCGGGCGCCGTCCCATGACGCGACGTCGTTGCCATTCGTCATGGCGCGCCCGCCGCCGCCGACGATCTCGTCGACGACCGATTGCGCAGGGCTCGATTCGGTCGCGCCGTCGAGCGCGGTTCCGAGGTCGTTGACGACCACGCTGGCGCCCTCGGCGGCCAGCGCGAGCGCCTCGCCTCGACCGATGCCGCGGCCGGCTCCGGTCACGATCGCCACCTTGCCGTCCAACGCACCCACGGGGCGGTGACGGTAGAGGATGCCCCCTCGGCTCGACCAGTCGTGGTTCACTCCAGCCGTGTTCTGGCACATCGCTCTCGCGTTCGCGCTGTCGTTCGTGATCGGGTTCGAGCGGGAGCTGCGCGGCGCGCCGGCCGGCGATCGGACGTTCGCGTTGGTGGGAACGGGCGCAGCCGCGATCACCACGGTGACCCTCGGGTCGTCTCCTCAGGCGATCGCGGGTGTCGTGACCGGTGTGGGATTCATCGGCGCCGGGCTCTTGTTCCGGGGGACCGAGGGAACGCTCAAGGGCATGACCTCGGCCGCCACGATCTTCGCCGTCGCCGCGATCGGAATCGTGGCCGGCACGGGCCACCTGCTGCTCGCGACCGGGGTGACCGCGATCGTGTTGGTCGACCTCGAGCTGCGTCAGATCCCGGTGCTCAAGTACCTCGACTCCCGCCGGTACGGCCGCGACGACGACGACATGATCA
>DASZHU010000339.1:0-7657 GCA_035937605.1 Acidimicrobiales bacterium
CTTCCGCGTCGAGCTTCACGCTCCCTGCGGGCAGCGAGAACACCTGGAACCCGCCCGAATCCGTGAGCATCGGACCGGCCCAGCCGGTGAAACGGTGCAGGCCGCCGATCGCCGCGACAGCATCGGCGCCGGGCCGCAGCATCAGGTGGTACGTGTTGGCGAGCACGATCTCGACGCCGGAGGCACGCAGGTCGTCCGCGTCGACCGTGCGGACCGCGCCGCGCGTCCCGACGGGCATGAACGCGGGAGTCTCGAACCTGCGGCCGAGTGCCGTCGTCGCGCGTCCCGCGCGCGCTCGGCCGTCGACCGCATCGGCCTCGAAGGTGACGGTCACACGCGTTCCGCGAACATCGCATCGCCGAAGGAAAGGAAGCGGTAGCCCTCGCGCAGCGCGATGTCGTACAGCTCGCGCCACCGCGGCCCGACGAACGCCTCGATCATCGCGAGCAAGGTCGTGCGCGGCAGATGGAAGTTCGTGAGGAGCGCGTCGACGGTTCGAAACTCGAAGCCCGGTCGCACGAAGAGTTGCGTGCGTCCGGACAGCTCTCCCGTGGCGGCGACCGACTCGAGCGCGCGCACGACCGTGGTGCCGACGGCGACGACACGCGCCGCCGCGGCGCACGCCGCCATGGTCGCGTCGGGTACCACATAGGCCTCGGAGTGCATCACGTGGTCTTCGACCTTCTCGGCGGTGAGCGGACGGAACGTGTCGAGTCCGATGGCGAGCTCGATCGTCGCCACGACGATGCCGCGAGCTCGGCACCGCTCGAGCACGTCGTCGGTGAGATGCAGACCCGCGGTCGGAGCGGCAGCCGATACCGCACGTCGCGCGAACACCGTCTGGTAGCGCGCGCCGTCTTCCAGCGGTTGGTGAATGTACGGCGGGAGGGGCAGTTCACCGTGACGCTCGATGTCGCCGTCGACCGCCACCCGCCAGCGACCGTCGCCCAACTCGTCGATCGCCGTGACGACGACGCCGTCACCCGCGAGTCGCTCACCGCGGCGGACGCGGCGACTCGGGCGCAGCAGCGCCTCCCAGCAGCCATCGGCCTCGCGGGCCAGGAGCAGAACCTCCGCCGCGCCGCCCGTTGCCCGGTGCACTCGGAGCCGCCCCGGAAGGACGCGGCTGTCGTTGACGACGAGGAGGTCCCCGGATCGCAGCAGATCGGGGAGGTCGGCGACCGTGCGGTGCTCGACGGACGTTCGCCGGTCGACCAGCAAGCGGGCCCGGTCCCGCCGTGGGAGAGGAGCCTGTGCGATCGCAGCCTCAGGTAGGTGGTAGTCGAGGTCGGAGGCGTCCATGCGAAGCACCGACCCAGCCCCGCCGGGACGGCAGGAACGAACGAGGCCGGTGACGAACTGTAGGCAGGTCGGGGACGATCGGTGTTGGTCTGCCGACAGGGAGGGGTTCCACTAGTGGCGCTTCGGGCGGAGGAGATCAGCGAGAGCGGGGTCGTCGACCTCGACCGCGATCGCGCGCTCGTGCTGCGGTACCAGCGGGGTGACGAGGGCGCGTTCGACGAGTTGTACCGGCGGTACTACCCACGGCTCCACCTGTACTGCCAGCGTCGCGTGGGCGATCCACACGTGTCCGAGGAGCTCGCGCAAGAAGCGTTCCTTCGGGCGCTGAGGGCGATGCCGCGTTTCGCCGGAGAGCGTCGCTTCTATCCGTGGATGACGGTGATCGCCCAACGGCTCTGCATCGACCATCACCGGCGCACGGCACGCGTCGAGCCGGCGGCAGAGGTCGACCTCGGCGTCGTGGATGAAGGCCACGACCACCTCTACGCGCAGGTCGATCGTGGCCACCTCGGCGAGGCGATCAGCCGCCTCGCGCCCCGACACCGCGAAGTGCTCTCGCTGCGCGAGGAGAAGGGGTGGAGCTACCAGCAGATCGCCCAGCACCTCGACGTGCCCGTTACGACGATCGAGGCGCTGCTGCATCGCGCCCGCAAGGCGTTGAAGCGCGAGTTCCTCGCGGTCTCGGGCGGCACGCGGCTCGCGGGCATCCCCGTGCTCGGTTGGGCCGTCATGCGGGTCGCGCGTCTGCGGTCGCGGTTCAGCGGTCGCACTGCGATGCAGCTCGCGCCGATCGCCGGCTCGGCGGCCGCGGGCGTTGCCGCCATCGGTCTGGTGTTCAACCCACTCGGCGCGGCGGCGGACGCGCGTCCTTCTGTTCGGCCCGCGGCGGTCGCGGCGCACTCCACGTCGTTCTTCCCCGCGCTGCCCGGCGATCTGACGCTTCCGACCGATCCCGCCGCGACGACGACACCGACGACGGCCCGAGCCACCATGAAGGGCGGCTCGTCGGGCTCGATCGGCGCGGTGAGCGTCTACCACGGCGCTGCAGGTACGCAGGCCGCGCAGGCCGCCAACAGCGAGCAACCGGTGCAGATCGATCTCGGCGTCGTCCAAGCCGGAGTGAACCCGTCACAAACCGTCGGCGATCTCGCCAAGCACATCCCCGGAGGGAAGCCATGACGCTTCGTGCCCGCGTCGCCACACTCGTGACGCTGTTGCTCGTGGTGCTCGGCGCCGCGTTCGGCATCGGTACGAGCGCGCAGGCTGCACCCGCCGCGGTCACGACGTCGACCAGCACCAACGGGTGCATCGTCGTGCCGTCGCTGCAGCTCGCGGCCTGCCTCAACCGCTTCTAGCGGTCAACCGAACAGGTTCGGGCCGGCGGCCGGCGCCGCCACCCCGAGATGCGCCCACGCTGCGGGTGTCGCGACGCGTCCCCGGTGCGTGCGCATGAGCAGCCCCTGCTGGATCAGGAAGGGCTCGTAGACGTCTTCGACGGTCTCCTCCGGCTCGCCCACGGCGATGGCAAGCGTCTTCAAACCGACGGGGCCCCCGCCGAACCGCTGGCACAGCGCGCTCAGCACCGACCGGTCGACCTTGTCGAGACCCATCTCGTCGACGCCGAACACCGTGAGCCCATCGTGCGCGGTAGGCCCGTCGACGATGCCCTCGCCGCGCACCTCGGCGAAGTCGCGGGTGCGGCGCAACAGCCGGTTGGCGATGCGGGGTGTGCCGCGCGCCCGGCGGGCGATCTCGGACGCGCCGGCGACGTCGACGTCGACACCGAGGATGCCGGCGGCGCGCACGATGATCGCCTCGAGGTCGGCTGGGTCGTAGTACTCGAGGCGTGCGACGAGTCCGAACCGATCGCGCAGCGGGCCGGTGATGAGCCCGGTCCGCGTCGTGGCTCCGACCAAGGTGAAGCGCGGGAGGTCGAGCCGAATCGAGCGCGCCGCGGGGCCCTTCCCCAGGACGATGTCGAGCTGGAAGTCCTCCATCGCTGGGTACAGCACCTCTTCCACCGCGCGCGCGAGGCGATGGATCTCGTCGATGAACAGCACGTCGCCTTCGTCGAGGTTGGTGAGCAGCGCGGCGAGATCGCCAGCTCGCTCGATCGCCGGGCCCGACGTGATCTGCAATCGCACGCCAAGCTCGGCCGCAACGATGTGCGCCAGCGTCGTCTTGCCGAGGCCGGGTGGTCCGGCGAACAGGAGATGGTCTGCGGCCTGCCCCCGCCGCGACGCGGCCTCCAAGATGATCGCGAGGTGCTCCTTGAGCTCGGGTTGCCCGACAAACTCGGCGAGGTGGCGCGGTCGCAGCCCGACCTCGTCGACGATGTCATCGCCCTCGACCGGCTCGGGGCTGAGCAGCTCTTCGCGCACGACTACCGCGTCGCGTACACGCGGCGGAGCGCGTCCTTGAGCACGAGCGCGGCGTCGCCCTCGTCCGGTACATCCGCGAGCGCCTCGCGGATCTCATCGGGCCCGTAGCCGAGCCCGATCAGCGCCTCTCGCACGTCGGCGCGCACGCTCGCCTGGTCGACGGATGTTCGTGGAGCGACGACCGACAGGTCGAGGTCGGGCACCGCGAGTCGCGACTTCAGCTCCACCAGCAACCGCATCGCGGTCTTCTTGCCGACACCGGGCACGAGGCAGAGCGACGCGAGGTCGTCGTCGGCGAGCGTGCGCCGTAGCGAATCCGGCGAGTGCACGGAGAGGATCGCGAGGGCGAGCGCGGGCCCGACGCCGTGTGCGCCGATGAGCGCCTCGAAGCAGGAGCGCTCGGCGCGGGTCGGGAAGCCGTAGAGCGTCTGCGCGTCTTCGCGGAGATGATGGTGGATGAACAGGAACACCTCGTCGTCGAGGTTGCCGATCGCGACGACGGTCGCGGGAGTGACGGTCACGCGATAGCCGACACCCGCGACCTCGACGAGCACCTCGTCGGCACCACGATCGGTCAATCGCCCGCGCAGCGAGCCGATCATCGGCCCGACACCATCTTCAGCCGTGGTGCGTGCGCAAGATGGCACAGCGCCAGCGCGACCGCATCGGCGGCGTCGACCGGGCGCAACGGTCGATCGATGCCCAACAGCATCTGCACCATGCGTTCCATCTCGTCCTTCCCCGCGCCACCCCATCCGGCGACGGCTTGCTTGACCTCGTTGGGACCGTATTGCGCGACTGCGCACCCGGCGTTGATGGCCTCGGCCATCGCCAGCCCACTCGCTTGACCGACCGACATCGCCGTGCGCACGTTGACCTGGAAGAAGACGCGTTCGACCACGACCACGTCAGGTCGTAGCTCGGCGATCAGCGCTCGCAGCTCGCGCTGCAGCTCGGCGAGCCGCTGCGGCAACGGGTTCGAGGGCGCAGTCGTCAGCACGCCGACGGCCAGCGCCCGGGCACTGCCCGCGGGACGCTGCTCGAGCGCGCCGTAACCGCAGCGAGACAGGCCCGGGTCGATGCCCAGCACGAACACGCGTACGACGTTACCGGCCGGATCGACGTTGATCGTGGATGGCGAGCGGCACCCGCATCGCCAGCGTGGCCGCCACCAGCACGCAGAACGTGAACACGATGATCACGATCGTGGTGGCCCGCGGCACCCCGACGTAGCGGAGCACCGAGCCGGGCGACAGGACGATGTCCCAACTGTTCAGTCTCATCGCGCGGCCGAGGAAGATCCCGATCGAGCTGAGCACGTGCAGAGCGAACTCGGCCGGCCACCGCCACTGGCCGCGGCCTTCGAGCTCGAGCCGCCGCCGCAGGAGGAAGAGGCAGCCTCCGTACAGCGCGAGGCCGGCGCCGATCAACAGTCCGTACTCCAGGAGCAGTGCGGACGCCTGGAGGTCGGTCGTCGAGCGCCGTAGCTGACCGGAGAGATGGATCAGATCCGACACCACGTACGGGGCGTTGGGCAGGAATGCAACGAACACGACGACGCCCGCCCACCACGCCATCGTGCGGGGCCGGCGCCACGCGAACAAGTACACGGCCATGAGGAACGGCGCGGCGGCCAACACGAGGTTGGGTGTCATCCACTCGAGGTTGCGCTGCACCACGGTCCCCATCATCGCAGCCCTTCAGCTGCTCGACGCCGCGACCGATAGGCATTCGATGGCCATCGCCGCGTCGGTGGGGACGCCCGCGCTCGACCCGGATCCCTCTACGGTCGAACCCGTGCCGGTCGTCGACACCGTCGTGCTGTCCGGCGTGAGCCGCAGCTTCGGCGAGAACCCGGCGCTGCGCGAGCTGGACCTCCGCGTCCCCCAGGCGCGTATCACCGTGCTCCTCGGCCCCAACGGGGCCGGCAAGACGACCGCGATCCGCATGATCACCGGCGCCCTCGACCCCGACGCGGGCGAGGTGTGCGTGTTCGGACAGGACCCCAACGTCGACGGCGAATCCGTGCGTCGGCGCTGCGGCGTGGTCTCGGCCAAGCCGTCGCTGTACGACCGCCTCTCGGGGTACGACAACCTCGCCTACGCCGCGGAGCTGTACGGGCTCGGCCGCGGCCCGAAGGCCGCGGATGTCATCCGCGCCGCAGCCGCGCGGTTCGGCATCGATCACGCGCTCGCGCAGCAGGCCGGCGGCTACTCGACCGGGATGAAGACGCGTCTCGCGCTCGCTCGTTCGGTGTTGCACGAACCGGACCTGCTGCTCTTCGACGAGCCGACATCCGGGCTCGATCCCGAGTCGTCGCACGCAGTGCTCGAGCTGATCCGCGAGATGACCGCAACAGGAGCAACGGTCGTCATGTGCACCCATCTGTTGCTCGAAGCGGAAGGTCTCGCCGATCAGGTCGTCGTGCTCGAGGACGGTCACGCGCTGATCTCGGGCACGCCGGACGAGTTGACCGCGCGCTTCTGGCCCGGCGCGGTCGTGCACCTCGATGCCGAGGATCCCGGGGTGCTCGATCGCCTCGCGCAAGCCGAAGGCGTGCTCGCGTACGAACGCGTCGACGGCGCCCCCGCCACCGTGCAGCTCGACGACATGTCGCGCGTGCCGGATCTCGTGCTGGCACTGACCCGCGAGGGCGTCCGCCTGACGCGCGTCGAACCGCACACGCCGACGCTGGAGGATCTCTACTTCGCCGTACGCGGACGATCTCGGCCCGGCGTCGTGCCGCGCGACCAGACCCCGTTGGACAAGAAGCGTCTGTCCTCCGGCAACCGCCTCGGCCGGCGCTTCTCGGACCCGTTCCGCGCGTCATGACCGCCACCACGATTCCCGCCACTCCGTCGAAGGCCTCCGCGCGCCAACGGCTCGACTGGCCGCGCGTCGCGACCGTGGCCCGCACCGACCTGAAGCAACTCATCCAGGCGCGGGACTTCTGGATCCCGATGATGGCGCTCGGAGCAATCTTCTTCTTCGTGGTCCCGACGATCCTGCTGCTGGTCATCACGCGGGTCAGCAACGTGCACATCGTGCAACAGCTGTCGCAGACCCTGTCCGTGTTGCCGCAGCAGGCGCAGAACGCGATCCGCGGCAACACGGGACAGGCCCGCGCTGCGTACGCGATGGCGGTGTACCTGTTCGCACCGGTGGCGGTCGTCGTGCCGCTCACCATCTCCACCGCGGTGGGCGCCGCGACGATCGTGGGCGAGCGCGAGCGCGGCACCGGCGAGTTTCTGGCGCACTCTCCTGCCGGCGTCCGCGAGATCTACCTCGGCAAGCTCATCGCCAGCCTGGCGCCGGGCTACTTCACCACGATCGTCGGCTTCGGCTTCTACGCCCTCATCGTGAACACGATCGTCGGGCCACAGGTCGGCGGCTGGTTCTTCCCGACGCCGCAATGGTGGGTGCTGATGCTGTGGGTGGTGCCACCGTTCCTCGCGCTCACGCTCTCGCTCGTGCTACGACTGTCGGCCCGTGTGAAGTCGACTGCCGCCGCGCAGCAGGCGTCGGGGCTCGTGAGCCTCCCGCTCATCATGGTGGCGTACTCGCAGTCGACCGGCGCGCTGTTCGGCGCGGCCGGCGTGTCCTGGATCATCGGTGGCGTCGCGTGGGTGGCCGCGTTCTTCGGCCTGTCGCGAGGTATGCGCGCCGTCACCCGCGCCCGCCTCCTCGGCGTCGCCGACGAAGCGTGACGCGGCTTTGCCTAGGGGGTCGCGGCGTGGACGGCGGCGACGAGCTCGTCCGTCGGGCGGAAGCTCATCCCGCCAACGGCCCGATGCGCGTAACGGATGATCCCCGTCGCGTCGACCACGAACGCAGAGCGGCGGTAGAAGCCAACCGGACCGATGATGCCGTATGCCCTGCCGACGGCCTTGTCCTCATCCGCGAGGAGCGGGAACCCGAAGCCGCCCTGCTTGCATGCGAAACCCTCGTGGCTCTTCACGGACTGCGGGCTGATC
>DASZHU010000340.1:0-11387 GCA_035937605.1 Acidimicrobiales bacterium
GTTCATCATCGACACCAAGAAGGAGCACATCGGCGTCACCGAGGCCAACAAGCTCGGCATCCCGATCGTGGCCGTCGTCGACACCAACTGCGACCCGGACCTGATCCAGTACGTGATTCCCGGCAACGACGACGCCATCCGCGCCGGCACGCTGATGTGCCGGGTGATCGCCGATGCGGTCGAGGAGGGTCGCCTTATCGCGTCGAAGCGCAGCGGCGGTTCGGGCCCCGCCGCCCCCGCCGCCCGCACCGCCGAGGACGACGCGCGTATCGCGGCGCAGCAAGCCGAGGCGCGGCGCCAGGCCGCGTTGCAGGCACAGGAACGTGAGGCGCGCCTGGCGGCCCATGTCGAGCCCGAGCCGCCCGCGGAGTCGGCCGCAGCGCCCGAGCCCCCGCCCGCCGCGCCCGCGGCGTCAGCCGAACCGGCGGCCGAGCCCGCGGCACGCGCACCCGTAGGAGAGACGGCGTCGGCGCCCGAGCCAGCCGCCGAGACCGAGAGCACCCCGGAGGAGTCGTAGGCAATGGCCGAGTTCGGCGCAAAGGACGTGAAGGCGCTGCGCGACGCGACGGGCGCGGGAATGATGGACGCGAAGCGCGCGCTCGAGACGAACGATGGCGACTTCGAGGCGTCCGCCAAGTGGCTCCGCGAGCAGGGCATCGTGAAGTCGGCGTCCCGCGCCGACCGGGACAACACCCAGGGCGCAGTTGCGGTCGCGAGCAAGGGCCAGACCGCGGCCATGGTCGAGCTGAAGTGCGAGACGGACTTCGTCGCGAAGTCCGACGGCTTCACCGCGGTGGTCAACCAGCTCGCCGACGCCGTGCTTGCCGACGGCGAGGCCGCGGTCGAGAAGTACAAGGATCAGGTCGACGACCTCAAGGTGACGCTCAAGGAGAACATCGAGGTCGGCAACGTTGTGCGGGTCGAAGCCTCGGCTGACGACGTGCTCGACACGTACCTGCATCGTCAGGACGGTCGTGGTGTGAACGCGGTGATCATCGAGCTCGCCGGAGGGAACGCCGAGCTCGCGCACGACATCGCGGTGCACGCCGCGTTCACCAAGCCCAAGTACGTCGCGCGCGACGAGGTGCCGCAGGAAGCGGTCGCCACCGAGCGCGAGGCGCTCGAAGCGATCACGCGCAACGAGGGCAAACCGGAGGCGGCACTGCCGAAGATCGTCGAGGGCAAGCTCGATGGCTGGTTCCGCGAGTCGGTGCTGCTCGAGCAGAAGTTCGTACGCGACGAGAAGCAGACGATCAAGCAGATCCTCGGCGACGCGAAGATCGTGCGCTTCGCCCAGATCATCATCGGCGGCTGATGGCTGACCTGTCGCCGGGCACGTCCATGTCGGAGCGCAAGTGGGACCGCGTCCTGCTGAAGCTCTCCGGCGAGGCCTTCGCCGGCGAGGTGGGGTACGGCATCGACGGAAAGGTCGTCGAGCAGCTGGCGTCGGAGATCGTCGAGGTTCGGGCAGAGCTGGGCGTCGAGATGGCGGTCGTCGTCGGGGGCGGCAACATCTGGCGCGGCATGACCGGTGCAAGTGCCGGCATGGATCGGGCGCAGGCCGACTACATGGGCATGCTCGCCACGGTCATCAATTCGCTCGCCCTGCAGGACGTGCTCGAGCGGCTCGGCCAGCCCACGCGTGTGCAATCGGCCATCACGATGGCCGCGGTCGCCGAGCCGTACATCCGCCGGCGGGCCATCCGTCACCTCGAGAAAGGCCGAGTGGTGATCTTCGCGGCCGGCACCGGCAACCCGTTCTTCACGACCGACACGACCGCCGCGCTGCGGGCCGTGGAGATCGAGGCGGGCGTCATCCTGCGCGGCACCCACTCCGGCGTCGACGGGATCTACACCGACGATCCCCGTACCAACCGGTCGGCCACGAAGCTCGACCATGTCACCTACATCGAGGTGATCAACA
This sequence comes from Acidimicrobiales bacterium, assembly GCA_035937605.1. GTDB lineage: Bacteria > Actinomycetota > Acidimicrobiia > Acidimicrobiales > JACDCH01 > DASUCS01. The sequence goes on from DASZHU010000340.1 coordinate 1,925, forward strand.
AGGGCCTCCGGGCCATGGATCCCACCGCGGTCACGCTCTGCATGGAGCATCAACTGCCGATCGTGGTGTTCGACCTGATGACGAAGGGCAACGTGAGGTCCATCCTCCTCGGGGAGGCGATCGGTACCCTTGTTCAGTGACTGCGGCATGAACGAGCAGGTCGTATGAGTGAATTGCTCGATCTCGTACTGAGCGAGCACGACGACAAGATGCGCCGAGCCGTCGAGCATGCGAAAGCCGAGTTCAGCACCGTCCGCACGGGTCGAGCATCGTCGTCGCTGATCGAGAAGCTGCCGGTCGAGTACTACGGCTCGACCGTGCCGCTGCAGCAGCTCGCAAGCTTCAGCGTGCCCGAGGCCCGGCTCCTCGTGGTCAATCCGTTCGACAAGGGCTCGCTGCCCGCAGTCGAGAAGGCGATCCGCAACTCCGATCTCGGGCTGAATCCTTCGAACGACGGCGTGATCATCCGCTTGGTGTTCCCACAGCTGACCGAGGAGCGCCGAAGGGAGCTCGTCAAGCGAGTGAAGCATCAGAGCGAGGAGGGCAAGGTCGCGATCCGGAACCTGCGGCGGGCCGCGCGCCATGAGTTCGAATCGTTGGTCAAGGATGGTGACGCCACCGAGGACGAGCTGGCACGTGCCGAGAAGGAGCTCGACAAGTTGACCCACGCCCACGAGGCGGAGATCGATTCCGCGCTCGACCAGAAAGAACGCGAGCTGCTCGAGGTCTGAAGGAGGTCGTCCCATGGACGATGAGCTTTTCCCCAGCGAGAAACGTCCCGATGATCCCGCCGAGGGTGTGCGGATCATCGGAGCCGAGGAGGCCGAGAAGGCCATCGAGCGCGACGACGTCGCGCGGCGCCTGCCGCACGATGCACCGCGCTACGGCGACCGGCCCGAGACGCCGCCCGGCGACGGGCCGCGTCCTGCGATTCGCTTTCCGTTGTCCGGCGCCGCCGACCCGAGCGACATCGAGCGAACCCCGGTTGTGCCGTCCGACCCGCCGGCGAATCTGCCGCACTGGACCGAGCCGGCAACCGGCGAGGTGCCGGCCGTCCTCGCGTCAGGAGTTGAGGACGATCCGGACGATCTGGATGCGTGGTCGTCGTTCAGCTCGTCGCAACCGCGGTGGCGCGGCGAAGGCACCGACTTCGAACGAGACGAGTACGACGACTTCTCCCGACTGGCCGACAAGGAGACTCGAGTGGGCGCTCTCGATCCGAACCGACCCGACCCGGACGACTTCTTCGAGTTCGAACCCGAGGCCGCAACCTACGAAGCGGCACCGACGCCGAGCACGCGCGCGATCTCGAGCGATCCACGGCGCGCCGGTCATCGCGCGCGGCCGCCCAGCGATCCTGGTCGTGATGTACAGCAGGCCGTGGCCGTTGGCGCGGGTATCGCGGCCTTGTTCCTCGTGCTGGCCAAGGCCGGTCCGAAGTACGTCATGGCGATCGTCGTCGCGGTGGTCGTGCTCGGCGCGGTCGAGCTGTTTACGGCGCTGCGACGCGCCGGCTACAAGCCCGCGACGCTGTTGGGCATCACCGCGGCAGCCACGTTGCCGCTCGCGGCGTATTGGAAGGGTGAAGCTGCGTACCCGGTCGTGCTGTTCATGGCCGCGACGTTCGGGTTGATCTGGTACCTGGTCGGAGCCGGCGGCGACGAGTCGCCGATCCTCGGCCTCTCGTCGACGATGCTCGTGATCGGTTACGTCGCCGTGCTCGGCTCGTTCGCGGCATTGATCCTCACGCTCCCGTCGGGTGTCGGCGTGTTGTACGGCGCCATCCTCACCACGGTGGGTTACGACGTCGGCGCGTTCTTCGTGGGCCGCAGCATCGGCACGCGACCCATGTCGTCCGCGAGCCCGAACAAGACGTTCGAGGGCCTCGCCGGCGGATGGATCGCCGCGGTGATCGCCGCGGTCGTGATCGTCGGGCTCATCTCACCGTGGGACAAGCTCGGCATCGGCCAGAAGGCGATGTTCGGTCTCATCGCCGCGGCCGCCGCCACGTTGGGTGACCTGTGCGAATCGGTCCTCAAACGTGATCTCGGTCTGAAGGACATGGGCACGTTGCTGCCCGGACACGGCGGCGTGCTCGACCGGTTCGACGCCCTGCTCTTCGTGCTGCCGGCGACGTACTACGCCGCCCGCATCCTCATCTTCTGACGTCTTTTGGTTGTACGGGCGGGACACTTGTGTCCCGCCCGTACAACCAAAACCTGCGCCGGTAGCCTGATCCGATCATGCGCTCGCTCGCGATCCTCGGCGCGACCGGTTCGATCGGCACGCAGGCGCTCGACGTCGTGCGCGCCGAACCCGATGCGTACGAGGTGATCGCGCTCGGCGCGGCCTCGTCCGTCGACGTGCTCGCGGAGCAGGCGCACGAGTTCCGCCCGAAGGTCGTCGCCATCGCCGACGCGTCGTTCGGGAGCGAGCTCGAGGCGAGAGTGCCGGTGGGCACCGAGGTCGTTGCGGGCCCGACCGCGATGGCCGACGTCGCCACGACGGCCGACGTCGTGCTCAACGGGGTCGTCGGCTTCGCAGGGCTCTCCGTGACACTCGCCGCGCTCGGCGCCGGCAGGAGACTCGCGCTCGCGAACAAGGAGTCGCTGATCGCGGCGGGGCCGGTGGTGCAGCGCGTGCGCGCCACTCCCGGTGCAGAGCTGATTCCGGTGGACAGCGAGCACTGCGCGGTGCACCAGTGCCTGAGGTCCGGCGATCGCACGCAGCTCGAACGCATCGTGCTCACGGCCAGCGGTGGTCCGTTCCGCGGGCGCACGCGTGCCGAGCTCGCCGACGTCACCATCGCCGACGCACTCGCGCACCCGACGTGGAGCATGGGGCCCAAGATCACGGTCGATTCGTCGACGCTGATGAACAAGGGCCTCGAGGTGATCGAAGCCCACGAGCTCTTCGACGCGGCCTACGACCAGATCGAGGTCGTGGTGCATCCGCAATCGGTCGTGCACTCGATGGTGGAGTTCACCGACGGCGCCACCATCGCGCAGCTCTCGCTGCCGGACATGCGGCTGCCGATCGGCTACGCGCTCGCGTATCCGGACCGGATCGGGGTTCCGTTCGGCCGAATCGACTGGGGCGAGCTCGGCCGACTCGACTTCGAGCCACCGGATCTCGACGCCTTCCCGTGCCTGACCCTGGCCTACGAGGCTGGTCGGATGGGGGAGACCGCGCCGGCCTGGCTGAACGCCGCGAACGAGACCGCGGTGGCCGCCTTTCTCGACGGGCTCATTTCGTGGTCGGCGATCGCCGATGTTCTCGACGAGGTTCTCGGCCACCATGATGGAACGAAGGCGGAGTCAGCCGACGTGGTGATCGAGGTTGATCGCAGGGCTCGGCATGAGGCCGCCAGGGTGATCGAAACGAGGATCGGTTGAGGACTGACGACGAACGGCGAGTCGAGGAGGAGGCCGGAGAGCCTCAGCCTGCCGGGCGTGACCTCAACCGCGCCGTGAACGAGCGCCTGGCCGGCGTGGCCAACACCAAGGCCCCCGACCGCCGCATCACGCTGCTCCTCGCGGCGAGCCTGTTGCTCCTGGTCGGACGCGCCGGCGGATGGCCGCTGCTGATCGTGATCGTCGCGTTGATCGCGATGATCTTCCTGCACGAGCTCGGGCACTTCATCGCCGCCAAGGCCTCGGGCATGAAGGTCACTGAGTTCTTCCTCGGCTTCGGGCCGAAGCTCTGGTCCTTCCGTCGCGGCGAGACAGAGTACGGCGTGAAGGCCATTCCCGCGGGCGCGTACGTCCGCATCATCGGGATGAACAATCTCGACGAGGTGCCACCGGAGGACGAGCCGCGCACGTACCGCGCCCAGACGTACCCCCGCCGGTTTGCCGTTGCCGTTGCCGGTTCCGCGATGCACTTCTTGCAGGCGCTGCTCTGCATCTTCCTCATCCTCACCATCACCGGCGCACCGGGCGGGCATGTATTCCAACGAACAGCGGACAACTGGCAGATCGACAAGGTCGTCGACGGCACCGCGGCGCAAGCCGCGGGCCTGCAGGCCGGCGACCGCGTGACGGTGATCGACGGCGTCACCGTCACCGCTTTCGACCAGTTGCACGATCTCATCGCGCAGCGCCCCGGCAAGCAGGTGCCGTTGGTCATCGAGCGCGGCGGCCACGACCAGGTCGTGAATGTCACACTCGGCACGCAGAACGGCCAGGGCTTCCTCGGCATCCAGCCCGGCGCCCGCAAGGAGAAGGTCGGGGTCTTCACTGCGGGCGGCCGTTCGTTCACCGAGTTCGGCGCGGCCGCCAAGGAGGCCGTGAGCGAGCTCGGCTCGTTCTTCTCGCCGTCGGGCCTGTCGAGCTTCGCGAGCGAGGTGGTGCACGGCGGAACCCCCGCGGTGACCGATGGATCGAGCGGTACGTCCGGCAGCGGCAGCGGCAGCCCTCCCGCCGACGCGAACCGCCCGATCTCGATCGTCGGCGCCACGCGCATCGGCGCGGACCTGACCCAGCAAGGGTTGTTCACCTTCTTGGTGTTCTTCGCCACCATCAACTTGTTCATCGGGATCGTGAACCTCATCCCGCTGCTTCCGCTCGACGGTGGCCACCTGATCATCGCCACCTACGAGCGCATCCGCTCGCGTCGCGGGCGTCGCTATCAGGTCGACGTCGTGAAGCTCTTGCCGCTCACGTACGCGGTGGTCATGCTCCTCGGTCTGTTGTTCGTGTCGACCGTTTTCCTCGACCTGGTCGACCCGATCAGCATCAACTGATGCTCGTCGACGGACAGTTCCCGCGGCGCCCGACCCGACAGATCGTGCTGCGCCACCCGACGAACCCGGTGGCAGTCGGAGGCGACGCGCCGATCTCGGTGCAGTCGATGACCATCACCAAGACCGCCGATGTCGACGGCACACTCGCGCAGATCTACGCGCTGTACGCGGCGGGCGCCGACATCGTCCGCTGCACGTGCAACGAGGTCGCAGCGGCCGAGGGGCTCGCGCACATCGTGCCCCGGTCGCCGGTTCCGATCGTGGCCGACATCCATCACCAGTACAAGATGGCGCTCGCCGCGCTCGACGCCGGTGTGCACTGCCTGCGACTGAATCCCGGCAACATCCGCAGGGCCGAGCACATCAAGGCCGTCGCCCAGGAGTGCAAGGACCGCGGCGTCCCGATACGAATCGGCGTGAACGGTGGCTCGCTCGATCCCGACCTGTACACGAAGTACGGCGGGCGTGTGACGCCCGAAGCGATGGTGGAGTCCGCGCAGCGCGAGCTCGCATACTTCGAGGAGGTCGGTTTCGACGACGTGAAGATCTCGGTGAAGGCGTCGTCGGTTCCGTTGATGATCGAGGCCTACCGCCAGCTCTCCGAGGCGACCGATCATCCGCTGCATCTCGGCGTCACCGAGGCCGGACCTCCGCCGGTCGGCACGATCAAGGCCACGGCGGGCATGGCGACGCTGCTCGCCGAGGGAATCGGCGACACGATTCGTTACTCACTCACCGCGGATCCGGTGGAGGAGGCGCGCGCCGGGCGTGCGCTCCTCGAAGCGATGGGGCTTCGTGAGCGCAAGAACGTCGACCTCATCGCCTGCCCGTCGTGCGGACGCGCGGAGATCGACGTGATCGACGTCGCCGAGCGCGCGATGCAGGCATTTGGCAACAAGCAGATCCCCTTGCAAGTCGCGGTGATGGGCTGCGTCGTGAACGGACCGGGTGAGGCCCGCGACGCCGACCTCGGCATCGCGGCCGGCAACAAGCGCGGCCACCTGTTCGTGCGGGGGACCAACGTCGCAGTTGTGCCCGAGGACCAGATGGTCGACGCGCTCGTCGAGTGGGCCGAGTTCATCAAGGAGCACGGCATCGAGCGAGCGCTCTCGAAGGCCGACCTCGTCGGCGCCAAGGCGGCGGCCGAGGCGGATCGTGCGGCGCTGCTCGACGAGCAGGGTGAGGATGCGAACGCGAGCGAGCAGCGCGTCGAGCTCATCCACAAACGCGTCGACTGAGGCAATCAGGGGCGGTGGCAACGCCGACGCAACTAGCTTCTCCTCGATGGCCGGCGTGCTCACCCCTCAAGCCGAGGACTTTCCGCGCTGGTACCAGGACGTCGTCGCCAAGGCCGAGCTCGCCGAGAACGGCCCGGTTCGCGGCACGATGGTCATCCGTCCGTACGGCTACGCCATCTGGGAGCGGATGGTCTCCGAGATGGACGCGCGGATCAAGGCCTGTGGCGCGCAGAATGCCTACTTCCCGCTCTTCATTCCGCTGGAGTACTTCCAGCGTGAAGCCGAGCACGTGGAAGGGTTCAGTCCGGAGCTCGCAGTCGTCACGATCGGCGGCGGCAAGGAGCTCGAGGAACCGATCGCAGTGCGCCCGACGAGCGAGACCATCTTCGGCGAGTACATGGCGAAGTGGGTCCAGTCGTACCGCGACCTGCCGCTCCTGCTGAACCAATGGGCCAACGTCGTGCGGTGGGAGCTGCGCACGCGTCTGTTCCTCCGCAGCAGCGAGTTCCTGTGGCAGGAGGGTCACACCGCGCACGCGACCGAGCACGACGCGCGCGCCTACGCGCTGCGCATCCTGCACGAGGCCTACGAAGACTTCATGGTGCAGGTGCTCGCCATCCCGGTCTACGTCGGCCGCAAGACCGCAGCGGAGCGGTTCCCCGGCGCCATCAACTCGATGACGTGCGAGGGGATGATGAACGACGGCAAAGCGCTGCAGATGGGCACTTCGCACGAGCTCGGTCAGAACTTCGCCCGCGTGTTCAACATGCTGTACCTCGACTCGGCTGGTGATCAGCAACTGTGCTGGACCACGTCGTGGGGCACATCGACGCGGATGGTCGGTGGGCTGATCATGGGTCACGGCGACGATCAGGGCCTGGTCGTGCCGCCACGGCTCGCCCCCGTGCAGTGCGTCGTCCTGCTCGTGAAAGACGCGGACGGCGCCGGCGATGCCGCGCTGAGGCTCGCGTCCGAGATCAGCAAGTCCGGCGTGCGCGTGCAGGTCGACAACCGCGTCGACACGTCGTTCGGCCGGCGCGCCACCGACTGGGAGTTGAAGGGCGTGCCGCTGCGCCTCGAGGTCGGCCCCCGCGATCTGGCGAACAGCTCGGTCACGCTCGTCCGCCGCGACACGGGCGTGAAGGAGACCGTGCGCATCGACAAGGCCGTGCGCGCCGTGACGGACGCGATCGACATCGTGCAGGCCGAGCTGCTCGCGGCCGCAACCACACGCCGCGACGATCGCACGGTCGACTGCACCTCGCTCGACGAGATCGTCGACGCCGCGAAAACCGGCTTCGCTCGCGCGCCGTGGTCGATCGTGGGGAACGAAGGTGAGCAAGTGTTGGCGCAGTCAGCCGTCACCGTCCGGTGCCTCCAGCACGCCGACGGAACCGTGCCGGAGTCGGACGTCGAGCCCGACCTCGTCGCCTTCTGCGCACGCGCCTACTGACCATCACCGACGTTCGTGCATCGGCACCCCCCACCGACCGAGCCACTGCACGAACGTTGCGGAGTTCGATGATCGGGCGGCCGGCGCGCGGGCGGAGGTTCTCGGGCTCCCGACGGGTTCGACTCGGCGACGTCACTCCGAAGGGACGGCTGCGCCTCGACGCCGTGGCCCGCTACCTGCAGGACGTCGCGAACGATGACGCCGTCGACGCGATCGGTGACGACGCGGCGGCCTGGGTCGTGCGTCGCACGAGGATTCACGTCGAGCGCTTTCCCGTATTCCGCGAACACGTCGAGCTCACGACCTGGGCGTCGGGCGTCGGCAGCCGCTGGGCCGAGCGCCGCACCTCCATCGAAGGAGCCGGCGGTGGTCGCATCGAGGCGGAGGCGCTCTGGGTCCACGTCGACCTCGAGTCCGGCCGACCCAAGGTGCTGCCCGCGGGCTTCCATGCGCAGTACGGCGAGGCCGCGGGTGGCCGCACCGTGTCCGCTCGGCTCCACCATCCCGGCGTCGAGGTCGGCGCCGAGCACCACCCCTGGCCCGTGCGCTTCGCCGACTTCGACGTCATGGGGCACGTCAACAACGCTGTTTACTGGGCAGCCGTCGAGGAACATCTCGACCTGCCCGCCGGCGCCACGGTCGAGATGGAATACCGGGGCGGCATCGATCGCGGTCACGCGCCCGAGGTCGCCGTGGCTCGGGATGTCCTCTGGGTGGTCGTCGCCGGCGCCGTCGAGGCGAGCGCCCGGCTGGAAGGTGCCGCGGTATACTCTCGGACCCCGTGAGGCGTGGGCTCTGGCCCACGCCTTTCATACAAATCGGTTCCATCCGGTTTGTGGACAGGGAGTGCAGGTCGCACGGCCGATTTGCATGGATCGTATGACGTTGGAGGTAGACGACCGGAGGAGGTGAGTGCGAGGTGAGCATCGTCGAACGCGTCCGCGAGATCGTCGAGCCGGTACTTCGCCAGCAGTCCCTCACGGTCTACGACGTTGAGCACTCCGGCTCGGCGCTGCGCGTGGTCGTCGAGGCCCCCGGTGGTGTCGACCTCGACGCGATCGCTCGGGCGACCCGGCTCATCTCCGTCGCGCTCGACGCCCACGACCCGATCCCGAGTGCGTACACGCTCGAGGTGTCGAGCCCGGGGCTCGAGCGGTCGTTACGTACGCCGGAGCAATTCCGGGGCGCGGTTGGTTCGGTCGTCTCCGTGAAGACCGTGCCGGGGTTCGACGGCGAGCGCCGCATCAGAGGCCTGCTCGAGGCGGCGGACGAGAACGGCGTCACCGTGCGCGGGCTCGCCGTCCCGATCGACCAGATCGACAAGGCTCGGACGGTGTTCGAGTGGGGTCCGCCCCCCAAGCCCGGCAAGAAGCAGGCGGCCGACAAGAAGAAGGCAACTGCACGATGAGCAATCTGGACATGATGGAAGCGCTGCAGATGCTCGCGGCGGAGCGAGGCATCACGATCGACACGCTGCTCAGCGCGCTCGCGGACGCGCTCGAGTCCGCGTACAAGCGTCGCGAAGACGCGTACGAGTACGCGTGGGTCACGATCGATCCGGACACGTTCGAGTTCCGCGTCTTCGCGCAGGAGATCGACGAGGACGGCGAGCCCCACGGCGAGGAGATCGACGTCACGCCGTCGGACTTCGGGCGCATCGCTGCGCAGACGGCGAAGCAGGTCATGACACAGCGCCTGCGCGAGATCGACCGCGAGCAGAAGTACGAGGAGTACGCCGGCCGCGAGGGCGACATCGTCACCGGCATCATCCAGCAGAACGACAGCCGCTACACGCTGCTCGACCTCGGTCGCGTCGAGGCGCTCCTGCCGCAAGCCGAGCAGGTTCCCTACGAGCGTCCTGAGCCCGGCGCGCGCGTGAAGGCGTACATCGTCGAGGTCCGCAAGACCTCGAAGGGCCCGCAGATCGTCGTGAGCCGAACGCACCCGGGGCTGATCAAGCGGCTCTTTGAGCTCGAAGTGCCCGAGATCGCGGACGGCATCGTCGAGATCAAGGCCTGCGCGCGCGAA
>DASZHU010000341.1:0-2472 GCA_035937605.1 Acidimicrobiales bacterium
CTCGTCGCCGCGGCCGCCAGTCTTCTCGCGGTGCCCGGCGCAGACCCCGAGGGTCCCCTCTCCCGAGCGATCGCGAAGGTCGCGGCAACATTGGGTGTCGGCGCAGACGAGGCGATCGACGTCGACCTCGGTTACGCGTCGGCGGACGTGTTGCGCGCCCTGCAGACCGCCAGTGCGTCACAGCATCGCGTTCGCGTCGACTACTACGTGCACGGACGCGACGAGCGAACTACCCGCGACGTCGACCCGTACCGCGTCTACGCCGACCACGGCCAGTGGTACTTCGTCGGCTTCGATCACCTGCGCGACGAGGAGCGGCTCTTCCGCGTCGATCGGGTCGTGTCGGTCGAGCCGCTCGACGAGACGTTCGTCCCTCCGGACGAGCAACGTTCACTCGGATTGTTCGAGGCGCGCGACGACGATCCGCGTGTGGTGCTCGAGCTCGACCGCGACGCGGGCTGGGTAGTCGAGGTATATCCCGTGGAACGAGTCGAGGCGGGGCCCAACGGCACGCTCCGCGCGACGCTCGCCATCTCCGCCCAGCCCTGGCTCGAGCGGTTGCTCCTTCGTCTCGGACCTCGCGCACGCGTCGTGCAGGTGATCGGCGACCCGGATCTGGCGACATGCGGAAAGAATGCCGCTCGGCGCGTTCTCGCCCGCTACCGGTAGAGGTACCCTCGGCCCTTCGTGAGTCCGGACCCGCCCACCGTCGCAGAGGTCGAGACCGAGGAGGCGGACCAGGATCCGTCAGGGGCGCGTCGCGCCCGGCGGCGCACGCACGCGCGCCGCAACATCATCGAGTGGACGATCGTCGTGGTCGGCGCGCTCATCGTCGCGGTCGTCATCAAGACATTCTTGTTCCAGGCCTTCTACATCCCGTCCGTCTCGATGGAGCCGACGCTGAAGGTCGGCGACCGGGTGCTCGTGAACAAGCTGAGCTACAAGCTCCACGACGTGCACCGCGGTGACATCGTCGTCTTCGGGCGGCCCCCGACCGATCCCCAGACGGTCGAGGGATGCGACGGCAAGCCGGTCACGATCACGCCGCAGAAGAACACCGAGGAGGTGCACGACCTCATCAAGCGAGTCGTCGCCCTGGGCGGGGAGACGGTCGAGGCGCGCGGCGGAAAGCTCTTCGTGAACGGCGAGCTCCTGAACGAGCCCTACCTGTCGTCCAGCGTGACCACGCCTGCGTTCGAATCGTCGGCGTTCCCGGTGTCGTGCATACGCGTACCGAAGGGAGACGTGTTCGTGCTCGGCGACAACCGCACGAACTCCGCGGCGAGCAACCGGTTCGGCCCGATCTCGGAGAACCTCATCGTCGGCCGCGCGTTCGTCCGCGTCTGGCCCATCGGCTCCGTCGGCGGCATCTGACCCCCCGTCAGGGGAGGCGCGCGATCGCTTCCATCATGCGGTCGGTGTGATCGGAGTAGACGCCGTCGACGCCCATGGTCAGCAGGTTGTCGAGCACCCGTTCGAACTGCGCGTCCCATCCGAACGTGTGCACTCCAAAGCGGTGGAACAGCGTCACCAGGCCGCCCGTCCAGTCGGACTCGTGCAGGTTGACCGCGTCGATGCCGGCGTCGGCGAGCTGCGCGGCGCGGCGCTCGGGCCCGTGCTTCATGGACCGCAGCCGAGTCGAGTCGACGAGACGGACGTCCGGTGCGCTCCCACGCCACGACGCGACGAGGTGCCGGTCGTGGTGGCACAGCCAGAGTCGCTGGGCGGCGTCGCCGCCAGCGGCGCGGGCGACCTCGACCGTCGTCTCGAACGCCGCTGGGTCCTTCACGTCGAGCGACAGCTCGAAGCCGGTCCCGCACGTGGCGTACAGCTCCTCCAGAGTCGGGATGTGAGGCGGAAGCTCGGCGCGGGCCATCTCGGCGATGCGGCTCCGGCGCAGCCGGGGGCCGGCGACACCGTCGTGGTCGAGGACGGCCACCCCGTCCGCCGTGATCCACACATCGCTCTCGAGTCCGGTGGCCCCGAGCCGCAAGGCCAGCATGAAGGCCTCGATCGTGTTCTCGGGTGCGAGGGCGCGGGCTCCGCGGTGCGCGAAGCCGATGGGTGGTGTCCGGATCGAGGGAGTTCGGAAGGGCATGGGCAGGATGAGCAAATGGGACTAGATCGCCCGCGGAAAAGGGGCGCACGACCTATTGAGTCGGCAAACAGTAATGACGACGATGAAGCAGCCGATGAGGTACGGGCAACAGGGGCAGGAGGCCTTCGGAATGGCAACGATTCGAGCCACATGCGTGGACTGCGGGGACGTGGAGCTCACGACCGCCGACGTCCGCGTCCGGGTGTGCATCGAAGACAACGCTGGGTCGTACCACTTCCGTTGCCCGCACTGCTCGATGGCAGTCGTGAAGCCGGCCGAGCCCCGCATCGTCGACCTCCTCGTGGCATCGGGCGTCGAGCTGTCGACGTGGCGCCTTCCGGCCGAGCTCTACGAGCCCCGGTTCGGCGACCGGA
>DASZHU010000342.1:0-10901 GCA_035937605.1 Acidimicrobiales bacterium
GTGGCGCGATTGCCGTTGCCGAGCATCGTGGAGTGCGCAACGCGGTCCAGCTGCGCGCGTGCCGCCTCGTCGAGCTCGGGAACCCTGTGCCCAAGCGTGTTCACCCACAGCGACGAGATCGCGTCGAGGTAGCGCCTGCCGTCGACGTCGATGAGCTCGCGCCCTTCGGCGCGCTCGACGATGATCGGAGCGTTGTCCGCGTAGCACGACATCTGCGTGAAGCCGTGCCAGACGACGGCGGCGTCCCGCTCGATCCACGCGGCGTGATCGTCCATCGGTTCAGTCGAGCAGGTCTTCGGCGGCTTGGCGAACCTGCCAGTCCCGATCTTCGAGCGCCCGGCGGAGTGCGGTATCGACCTCGGGGCCGTCGAAGGGCGCCAGGGCCAGAACCGCCCGCCGGCGGACCGCGGGCTTGTCCGACGTGGCCGCCAGGATCGCGTCGAGCCCGGCGAAGTCCCCGATCGCGCCGAGGGCGGCGACGGCCGACTCGCGTGCCAGCGGATCGGCGTGCGCGGTGGCGACCTCGGCCAGCTCGTGGACGACATCGGAGGCCGGGCTGTCGACCTCGCCGAGCGCCCACGCCGCCACCTCCACGACCGAAGCCTCACCGTCGTGGAGCAGCGTGCGGAGCACGGCGCACGCGGCGTCGGCATCGAGCGCAGATGGCACAACCCGTGCGATCCGCCCCCGCACCGACGGGTCGGGATCGACGGCCATCGCGCGCACGTCGTCGTCGCCGAGCGCACCGAGCCGCGCCAGCGCCCCGACGGCGGTCGCCCTCACGCGCGGATCCTCGTCGTGCAGGAACGCTCGGGCGGTCGCCTCGTCGCCGAGATGACCGGCGAGCGCGACCGCTCGCCGGCGCGCGGCAGGAAGCGGCGGCCGCGACTCGGGCATGGCCCGATGCTCGCAGACCGTTCACATCCACGCTCAAGTCGGTCATCTGTAGGTCCGATGACTCACGCGGGTTCGACGACCCATTCGAGAAAGCGAGTCACCCGTGTCACACATGGTCAGTTACCGCAGCGCGGACGGGAAGCAGAGCTACCACCAGGCCGATGAGCTGGGTGAGGCCATCACGTTCGTCGAGCACCTGCGCAACGACGAAGCCGTCGACCAGGCCCGGATCTACCGGATGGACGAAGTCAGCTTCGAGTTCCGCCCCTACTACCGCGTCGAGCTGTCGACCGGCGGGCCGGCCTCCCCCGCGACGGGCACCGACGAGACGGCGTGGCTGACCGCACAGGCCGAGACGACCGCCGATGAGGTGCCGGCGACGGCGCCCGGCGAAGGCGACGAGGTCGATCCGTTGGCCGCGGCGTGGTCGACAAGCGAACGAGTCGAGACGCGCCTCGACGACGAAACCGTCGGGGCCGGGGTCGGCCGCCGCGGGCTCTTCGGCCGGTAGTCCTCAGCTCACTGGACGGCGCTGCGGAGGCCGGTCAGCACGACCGCGCCGCCGACCAACAGCACGAGCGCGGCCACCGCGCCCAAGAAGGCCACGAGCAGCACCAACAGGAGCCCTGAGCGGAGCCGCTGACCGGCGGACGCGGTGACCGACTCGTGCTCCACGATGACGAGCGACGGGTCGATCTTCGCCGGCGCGCCGCGAACCCGCCCGGCCGCCGGCGTGGCAGGCTTTGCCGGCAGTGGTGCCTCGCTCAGCGCGACTCGTGTCGCGACGACGAGGGCGGCGCCGACCACGACGAGACTGATGACGAACGTGAACAACCTTCAAGAGATTGTAGAAGGCCCCTCGTCGTCGGATCCGCCCGGGGCCGCGCTTCGCCGTAGCTGGCTCCGTCGGTGGTGGTGGGCGGTCACGATGACGACGGTCGTCAGTCTCATCGCCGCCGTCATCGGGGGCGCGCTGCTGATCCACGTCCCGTACGTCATCGAGTCGCCCGGCAACCTCTATACGACCGGTGATCGCATCTCGATCTCGGGCGCGACCGCGTACCCCACGAACGACAAGATCGATCTGGTCACCGTCAGCGTCGACACCCGGGTCTCGGCGCTGGAGAAGTTCTTCGCCGACCACAACGGTGACGACGTCGTGGTGCCGGCGAAGGACGTGCTCGGCACGCAGACGCCCGCGCAGAACGACCAGCTCAATCAACTGCTCATGTCGCAGTCGAAGGATGCCGCCGTGTTGGTGGCGCTCCGCAAGCTCGGTTACAACGTGAAGCCCACGCCGACGGGGGCGGTCGTGGAGGACATCGTCACCGGCTCCCCAGCCGATGGCGTGCTCCGGGTCGCCGAGACGATCACGGCGGTTGACAGCACCCCGATCACCACGACCGACGACGTCCACAACTCCTTCACGACCCACAAGCCCGGCGACACGGTCACCCTCACCCTCGAGGGCACCGACCACACGAAGCGCACGGTGTCGGTCAAGCTCGGCCCGAACCCCGACTCGAAGGGCACCGCATTCCTCGGCGTGTCGCTCACGACCCGACTCGTGTACCCCGACCTCCCCGTCAAGGTCACGGTTGCATCCGGTCAGATCGGTGGTCCCAGCGCCGGTCTCGCCTTCACCCTCGGCATCCTCGACCTCATGACGCCGGGTGACCTAACGGCCGGCAAGGAGATCGCGGTCACGGGCACGATCGACGCCGCCGGCACGGTCGGCGCCATCGGGGGCATCAAGGGCAAGGTCATCACGGTGGCGCGCCAGCACGTGAAGTACTTCCTCGTGCCCGTCGAGAACGCCGACGAGGCCAAGGCCGACGCCCCCAACGGCCTGCAGATCGTCCCCGTCCACACGGTGGACGACGCCCTGAAGTTCCTCGCGGGCCTCGGCGGATCGGGGCTTCCGCCCGCGCCCTCACCGCCGGGTCGGTAATCCGCGGCCCGGTGGGGCAGAATTCGGTCACTTCCGCTCCACTCGTGCCGATGCAGCAAGCGATGACGACTCCGAGGCGGCTCACCATCGGTGAGACCGAGCGACGCAGGGTCTGAGTGTCGACCGCGGGAGCACAACTGCAGTTCGCTGCCGAGTTCACCGTTTTCCTCGTCGCGCTCGCGGGTCTGTCGTTCGTTCTGCTCCGGGCGGAGCTGCTCGTCGACGGCGCGGCGCGCCGGTTCGCACTCGCCGCGGGCCTCGGTTGCATCGGCGCCGCCGCGTTCCTGCACGGCTCGCTGATCGTCGACGACTCGAACAGCGCGTCGCTCGTCGGCCTCCGCGTCGCGGGCATCGTGCTGTTGGCCATCGCGCCGACGGCGTGGCGAGCCGGCGACGGCGGAAAGGTGTGGGTGTGGACGGGCATCGTCACACTTGCCCTCGCCGAAGCGGCGCTGCACGCGGACAACCAGACGCTCGGCAACTGGTTGCGCATCGCGGGAGCGGTCGGGCTCGGCGCGGCGTTCTATGGCGCGGGGCGACGGTCGATCCCGACGCGCGTCGCAGCCAGCAACGCCGCGATCCTTCTGGCGGTCGTGCTGGCAGTCGCCATCGCGCTGTCGGTCGTGATCTCCAACAACGTCGAGCAGGAGGCGAAGCGGCGATTCAGCGCCGAAGCCGGCGCGCAAGCCTCCCTGGCCAAGAACCAGGGCGACATCGCGTTGACCGATGCGCAGGTGATCGCGCCCGGGCTGAACTTGCAGGACGCGGCCAAGGGCGCCCTCGCGACGTTGGACGACGGGGACGCGAGCGATGCGGACAAGGCGGCGGCTACCGGAGCGTTGAACTCCGTGCTGTCGGGGTTCGTCAAGGTCTATGTGTCGATCGATCCGCGCATCGGGCCGCTGGTCGTGGTCAAGAACGGCGGTGTGGTCGCCGCGAGCGCAGGCATCGATCCCGCGGATGCAGTGCAGCTCGCCGGGAGCGAGGTCGTGCGCCAGACCACATTGCCGCCGTCCACGCCGAAGCAGTCGTTGTTCGTCACGGCCGGCAGCGCGCCCAAGCTGTTCGCGGTTGCGGCGAATGCGGTGGCCGGCGACTACTTCATCGTCGTCACGTCCCAACTCGACGACTCCTATCTCACGCAACAGGTGCGCTCTGGCAACACCGAGGTTCAGGGTTACGGCCTCACGATCACCACCCGCGAATCGGTCTTGGCCCACACCGGCGATCAGCCGTCGCTCGCGGCCTCGCTCGATGTCGGCCGCCGTGCGATCGAAACCGGCAACTCGACGAGCTCGAGCGCCGGCAATCGTCTCCTCGTCGCCCAGCCGATCGTTCCGACCGCTGCGCCGGTGGCGGCCGTGATCGTGTCGGTACCGACCACGTTCGTGGCCGGCACGCGCGACGACCTGTTCCGGCTGCTGTTCATCGTTGCGCTGGCGTCGACCCTCGTCGCACTCGTACTGGCGGCGGTCGTCGGGGAGCGGATCGGCTCCGGTCTGCGGCGGCTGACCGCCACCGCAGGAGAGATCCAGAGCGGGAACTTCCACGCCACCGCCCGACTCGACAGCGAGGACGAGCTCGGTCTGCTCTCCGTGGCCTTCGATTCCATGACCGATTCGATCCGCGGAATGACCGCCGAGCTCCGCACCGCGGCGCAGGACGAGGCGGCGCTGCGCGGCCGGCTGGAAGCCGTCGTCGGCGGCATGACCGAGGCATTGTTCGCGGTCGACGACCACGGTGACGTCACCGACTTCAACACCGCGGCGGAGCAGTTGTGCGACATCCCCGTCCGCAAGGCCATCGGTCGCCCGGTCGGCCAGATCGTGAACCTGAAGGCGCTCGACGGCACGGATCTCCGGCCGCGGCTGGCGCGACCGGTTCTCGAGGCGTGGAGCGGCGCGGCGTACCTCGTCCAGCCCCAGGGCACTGAGATTCCGGTGGCGATCTCGGGGGGCACGTTGCGAGGCGCGGACCACCAAGTCGTCGGCTCGGTCTTCCTCGTGCGCGACATGCGTCGCGAGCAAGAGGTCGAACGCATGAAGACGGAGTTCCTCGCCAACATCAGTCACGAGCTGCGCACGCCGCTGACCCCGATCAAGGGGTACGCGGGAATGTTGCGCAACCGCGACATCGACGCCGAACGGGTGAAGGCCTTCGCGGCCGAGATCGAAGCGGGTGTCGACCAGCTCGAGCGCGTCGTCGACCAGTTGGTCAACTTCGCCACGATGGTCGCGGGCCGTCTCGAGCTGCGCGCCGAACCCGTCAAGGCGCGCGAGATGCTCGATGACGCGGTCGCTCGGTGGAAGCGGCGCCTGGACGATCACCACGAGATCCAGCGCAAGGTGGCGCGTGGTGTGCCGCTGGTCGTCGCGGACAAGCGCTATCTGGAGCAGTCGCTCGACGAGCTCATCGACAACGCCGTGAAGTACTCGCCGTCCGGCGGCAGGGTACTGCTCACCGCGACCGTGTCGCAGAACGGCAAGGGTGACGTCGTGCACCTCGCGGTGACGGACAACGGTGTCGGCATCCCTCCCGAGCGGCTCGACGCGATCTTCAACGACTTCGCGCAAGGTGACGCGTCCGCGACGCGCCGGTTCGGTGGTCTGGGGCTCGGCTTGGCGATGGTGAGTCGCATCGTGAAGGCGCACGGCGGCGAGCTCGAGTGCAAGTCCGTGCCTGGCAAGGGCACCCAGTTCACGATCAGTTTGCCGGTGAAGTCGTGACCGCGCTCCTGGAGCACCCGGCCACGCGACGCGTCGCGATGGCGTCGGTCGCGGCTCTGCTCTTTGCCGGCATCGTTGCGGTCGCGACGAAGGACAACACCGGTGGTATCGGTGACGCGCGATTGACGGCGAAGGGCCGCGCCGCGGTCACGTCGCTCACGGGTCAGCGCCGCGAGGTGTCGGGTGTGGTCGCCCTGCATCGTGGCGAGACGGTCGAGGCCGTTGACGGTGTGATGACCGTCGAACTGCCGGACGGCTCGACCGTCGAGGGACGACCGAGCTTCGAGAACAGCGAGCCGACCCAGTTGAAGATCGCGCAGCCCGTCGAGCTGCTTGCCGGCGACCTGCTCGTCACCGCGTCGAACGGTGCCGATGTCCTGGCGGACGGCAATCGTGTGCACCTCGACGACGGCATCGACGGCGCGAGTGCGGCGCGCGTGTCGCGGTCACTGGCGGTCGACGCCGAGGTGTATCGCGGCAGCGCCACATTGGATTCCGCGGGCCAGGTCCGTCCGCTTCCCGCGCTGCGGGCGATCGAGGTTGCCGCTCTCGGCCGTCCACCATCGGCCCCGAGCCCGCTCCGACTCGACGACGCTGACCCATGGGACCGGCGATTCCTCGGCGACGCGATCGATCTCGGCCACACGCTCGACAGCTACGCCGCTACGTACACGAGCACGCTCGGCACGGCCAACGCCCGCACGCCGGGCTTCTACCTCGCGCTGCTGCCGAGCCTTGCGAACCAGGCCGACTTCACGGCGGACCTCCTCGTCTCGATGCCGCACACGCCGGGCGACACCGTCGTCGGCAGCGCGATCGCCGGACTGAGCCGGCGCACGTCGTTCGCCCAGCGCTGGCGCGACGTCTTCACCTTCAGGGACGCGGGCGCCACCTGGGGTCTGGTCGCGCTCGATCAAGGCGTGGCCACCGACCCGCTGCTCAGCGAGGTGCAGAACGCGCTGAACAACACCGGCTTCCAATTCGCGCAGGGTGCCGCGCCGACCACTGGGACGACCGCAATCACCGGGGGCTCGTCGCCGACGACGACGTCGACCACCAGCGGTCGCGGTGGCACGACCACGACGACGTCGCCCGCGCCACCGACCTCGACCCTGGTGCCCGTTCCTCCGACTGGTTCACCGTTGGTCGACGGCGTGGTCAATCAGGTGAATCAGTTGCTCGGGGGAGCGGCCGGGGGTCGCCCACCCGGTTCCTGAGACAGTCCTACGATCGGAGCGATGCCGCCGGACTCCGAGGACGCTCGATCGACGCGACTCGGCCCTGACGCGGTCGCGCGCACCACGTTTCCCACGAGCTTCCGTGGCTATGACCCAGATCAGGTTCGTCAGTTCCTCGAGAGGGTCGCCAACGAGCTCCGTGAATTCGGCGACCGCGAGGCTGCGTTGCGGGTGGGGCTCGAAGCGGCCGAGGCGCGAGCAGAGGCCGCGGCGCACCTGGACGAAGCGCAGCTGACCGCCGCGCTCGGAGAGGAGACGGCGCGGGTCCTGCTCGCGGCGCGAGAAGCGGCCACGGAGATCCGCGCCAAGGGGGAGGACAGCGTTGCCCGCCTGCTGCGCGAGGCGCAGGACGACGCGGCGCGGATGAAAGCCGAGGCGGACACGGTGCTCGGTCGTGCCACGACCGAAGCAGAAGAAGCGGCGAAGCTCGTGCGCGCCGCGGCGGAGCAAGACGCCGCTCGTTCCCTCGCCGGCGCCGAGGCGGCGGCGGCAGAGGCGCGCGAGTCCGGCGACGCGGCGATCTCTGCGGCTCACCGCGAGGTGGAGCGGATCCTGAACGAGGTTGCGTCCGAAGCCGAGGAGGCCATCGAGGCGGCGAAGGCGCAGGGACGCGAGATGGTGGAGGAGGCACTGCTCGTCCGCACCCGCGTGCTCGAGGATCTATCCCGCAAGCGCAAAGCGGCGCGTGTGCAGCTCGAGCGGTTGCAGGCCGGCCGCGAGCGCCTGCTCGAGTCCTACGACATCGTTCGGCGCACGCTCGACGAAGCCACCGCGGAGCTCCGCGGCTCGCTCACGGCTGCAAAGCGATCAGCCGATGCCGCGGCGCGCCGGACGGAGATCGAGCCCCCGGATTCGGTCGAGCAGCTCGAGGCCGAGGTGGAAGCGGCGCGGGATGCCGGGCTGCCGATCGTCGACGAGCACGTGCGCTCGCCCGAAGCGGAGCCAGCACCCGAGATCATCGTGGTGGAAACGGTCGCCGTGGCCGAGCCGGAACCTGAGCCGGAGCCCGACGCGGAGCCGGCGGTGACCATCGTGCGCGAGCCCGACCCCGACCCGGAGCCGGAGCCCGAACCCGCGCCCGAGGTGATCGTCGAGCACGAAGTCGTGGCGCTCGGGGAGGTCGATGACGACGAGGTCGTGGTCGTCGTGGACGAGGTCTCCGACGAGGACGCCGAGGCCACCCAGGTCGACGTCGACGGCCTGTTCGCGCGCATCCGCGAGGCGCGGGCCGCGGAAGTGGCGCGTGCGCACGAGGTCCTCGCGGCTACACCGCCGCCGGCCGACGCGCCGCCGGGGGCGACCGAGACGGCGGAGACGACCGACGAGATCGCAGTGGCGGAAGCGGCCGCTCCGATCGAGGACGAGGAGTATGCGCCGGCGTCGGTCGCCCCCGACGACCAGGCCCTGCTCGAGCGACGCGATGCAGTCACTGACGCTGCCGAGCAGAAGGCGGTGCGCAAGCTGAAGCGCGTGCTCGCCGACGAGCAGAACGAGGTACTCGATCGCCTCCGCCGCAACACCAGGGCGAAGATCGGCGACCTGCTGCCGCCTCCCGCGGAACACGCGCGCCGGTACTCGTCGGCCGCCGCAGTGGCGCTCGCCGAGGTTGCGAGCGCGGGCGCGGAGTTCTACGGCTCGCCGGAAGCCATCGCGTCGATCGACGATCTCGCCACCGACCTCGGTGTCGCGCTGGCCCTCCCGCTGCGCGATCGGTTGACCGACTCACTGCGCGAAGCGGCGGGCGACGACGACGCACTGGCCGACGGCGTGCGGGCGGCGTACCGCGACTGGAAGACCCATCGCATCGGGATGCAGACCCGAGACATGATCTTCGCCGCGTTCAACCGTGGGCTCTTCGAAGCCACGTCATCCGGTCAACAGCTCCGCTGGCTCGTCGACGACGGCGGGTCACCCTGCCCGGATGCCGAGGACAACTCCCTCGCCGGGCTCGTCACCAGGGGCGAGCCGTATCCCACCGGTGACTGCTATCCGCCGGCCCACCCGGGCTGCCGTTGTCTCCTGGTCCCAGCCCCTCACTAAGGTTCATCGCCGATGCGCGCTGGTGACGACATGCCCCGCGGAGAGGGCCGCACTCGCCGGCAGCGCCGGGCCGGCCGCGGCCGGATCATCCTCATCGTCGCCGCGATCGGGCTGTTCATCCTGATCACCACGGTGCGCAGCATCGCGTCCTTCTACACCGACTACCTCTGGTTCCAGTCGATCGGCCAAACGGGCGTGTGGCGGGGTGTGCTCGGCACCAAGCTCACGCTGGCGTTCGTGTTCATCGCGATCTTCTTCGGGCTGCTGTGGTTCAACCTGCTCGTGGCCGATCGGATCGCGCCGAAGTTCCGGCCGGCTGGTCCCGAGGAGGAGCTGCGCGAGCGGTACCACGAGCTCATCGGGCGGCGAACCGGGCTGGTGCGGGTCGTCGTTGCGCTGCTGTTCGCGGTGATCGCGGGTGCCGGCGCATCCGGCCAGTGGCAGGAGTGGCTGCTGTTTCGCAACTACGTGCCGTTCGGCGTGAAGGACCCGCAGTTCGGCAAGGACGTCGGCTTCTACGTCTTCCAGCTGCCGTTCATGAACTTCGTGCTGGGCTGGCTGTTCGCCGCGTTCGTCATCGTGTTCATCGTCACGACCGTGGCCCATTACCTGAACGGTGGCATCACCGTGCAGACACCGTTCCAGCGGGTGACGCCCCAGGTCAAGGCGCACCTCTCGGTGCTGCTCGCGGTGCTCGCCCTCGTCAAGGCCGGCCTCTACTACCTCCAGCAGTACTCGCTCACGGTGTCGACCCGAGGCACCGTCGACGGCGCCACGTACACCGACGTGCACACGCAGTTGCCCGCGATCCGGTTGTTACTCGTGATCTCGCTCTTCTCGGTCGCGCTCTTCATCTACAACATCTTCCGGCGGGGATGGGTGTTGCCTGTGCTCGGTGTAGGTCTCTGGGCGTTCGTCGCCGTTATCGCCGGCACGATCGTTCCCGCACTCGTGCAGAAGTTCCGCGTCGAGCCGCAGGAGTCAGCGCGTGAGCGTCCGTACATCGAGCGCAACATCGCCGCCACCCGCCAAGGCATGAATCTCGGCAACGTGCAAGTAACGGACTTCAAGAACGACAACCAGTTGACGACGTCGAACCTCGTGTCGAATCAGGACAGCGTCAACAACATCCGTGTGTGGGATCCGAACATCATGCCGAGCACGTACCGCACGTTGCAGGCGCTGAAACCCTTCTACAAGATCGAGGACGTTCACGTCGATCGGTACAAGATCAACGGCCAGACCACGCAGGTCGTGCTCTCGGCTCGCGAACTGGAATCCGCCGGTGTCCCGCAGCCCTCGTGGGAAGGCACGCACCTTGCGTTCACGCACGGTTACGGCGTGGTGCTGTCGAGCTCGAGCCAACAGACCGCCAATGGACAGCCGGACCTGAAGATCCGCGACATCCCGATCACGAACCAGACCGACATCAAGCTCGACCAGCCTGGCATCTACTTCGGCCAACACCTCGACGGCTACGTGATCACGAACTCGAAACGCCAGGAGATCGACTACGAAGACTCCGCCGGCAACAACGTGCCCACGACCTACACCGGCGCGGACGGCATCCCACTCAGCTCGTGGATCAAGAAGGCCGCCTTCGCATTGCGGTTCGGCGACTTCAACCCGCTCGTGTCGGGCAACGTCACGAACTCGTCGAAGATCCTGATCAATCGCGACATCAACGCGCGGCTCGCCGCGATCGCGCCCTTCCTCACGTTCGACGCCGATCCGTACCCGGTGATCCTCAACGGGCGCGTGCAGTGGATCGTCGACGGCTACACGACGACCGACAAGTACCCGTACGCGCAGCGCGCGATCACCGAGAGCCAGGGCGCGTTGCAGGGTCGGTTCAATTACGTGCGCAACTCGGTGAAAGCCGTCATCGACGCGTACGACGGCACGACCACTCTGTACATCGTCGACCACAACGACCCGATCATCCGCGCCTACCAGAAGGCGTTCCCGCACCTGTTCTCGTCGACGGAGCCGAGCGACGAGCTGCGCCAGCACTTCCGCTACCCGGAGGACCTGTTCCGGGTGCAGACC
>DASZHU010000343.1:0-3948 GCA_035937605.1 Acidimicrobiales bacterium
CCCAGGACACGACGCGGCGTTCGATGTTCTTCGCGACGCTGTACGCGCTCGGCCATGCGCTGGTGGTGTTCGTGCTCGGAATCGGTGCCATCGCGCTCGGCGAACGGCTTCCTCCGGGCGTCGATGCCGTGATGGAACGCATCGTCGGCGCCACGCTCATCGCGCTCGGTCTGTATGTGTTCGTGGCGCTCGCGCGTCACGGTCGCAACTTCCGCATGCGGAGCCGATGGATGCTCGTGTTCGCCGGCGTCAGGCGAGGACAGCGCTGGTTTCGGTCGCGGCACTCGGCGCAAGAGATCGTGATCGAGCACGAGCACGATCATCCGATCGACGAGACGCACGCTGAAGGCCATCCGGTAGGGGCCCACGTGGGCGACCACGATCGCCACGGACACCACACGGGTTCTCCAACAAGCCATCGGCACACGCACCGTCACGTCGCGACTGTTCCGAACGACCCGTTCGCGACGTACGGCCGGCGTACCGCGTTCGGCGTCGGAATGATTCACGGCGTCGGCGCCGAGACCCCTACCCAACTCCTCATCTTCCTCGCCGCGTCGCAGGCCGGCGGTCGCGGCGCCGGCATCGTGCTGCTGCTCGCGTTCGTCGCCGGCCTCCTGTGCTCGAATTCGGTGGTCGCGCTCGTGGCCACCTTCGGCTACCGCAGCGCCGCTCGCGACTTCACGGCCTACGCTGCGATCTCGATCGTGACTGCAGGCTTCAGCCTCGCGGTCGGCGCTCTCTTCCTTCTCGGGCACAGCGGCACGTTGCCCGCCATCTTCTCCGGTTGAGTGTCGATGCCGAAGGGATAAGTCACCCGTTGCCGCCTCGTTCCGTTCCCCGTCAGCTACCGCGAGATACCGACGTGGTTGACGCCAGAACGACCCGGAGCCTCAGGCTACCTTCGACCGCTGGAGGCGAGCATTGGCGATCGAGGTGGTGCTGTTGGGCACCGGCAACCCAGTGCCGGATCGCGATCGCGCCGGCGCGGCGACCCTCGTGCGGGCCGGGGGGCGAACGCTGCTGTTCGACGCCGGTCGAGGCGTGTGTCTACGACTTGCCGCCGCCGGCGTGATACCGGTCATGCTCGACGGCGTCATTCTCACGCACCTGCACAGCGATCACATCTGTGACCTCAACGACGTGGTCACGACGCATTGGGTCATGACGCGGGCTCCGACGACGCTGCGCATCTTCGGGCCGCCGCGCACGCGCGAGGTCGTCGAGGGCCTGCGCGCCATGCTGGCTCCCGACGTGGGGTATCGGATCGCACATCACGCAGATCTGTCATGGGAGCCGCAACTCGAGATCGTCGAGACGACGCCGGGTGTCGTGCTCGACGACAACGGACTCCGAGTTGTCGCTGCGACCACCGATCACCGACCGGTCGAGCCAACTCTCGGCTACCGGGTCGAGTTCGACGGCAAGGCCATCGTCATCGCCGGCGACTCGCTGCCCTGTGTCGGGCTCGACGAACTGTGTGCCGGTGCCGATGTGTACGTGCAGACGGTGTTGCGCGACGACCTCGTTCGCATGGTTCCGATGCAGCGATTCGTGGACACGATCGACTACCACTCGACCGTGGCGCAGGCCGCGCAGACCGCAGCGCGCAGCGGGGTGGGCACGCTGGTGCTGACGCATCAGGTCCCGACGCCCGCGCCCGATTCCGAGGACGAATGGATCGCGATCGCGCGCGAGCACTTCGACGGCGACATCGTGTTCGGCGCCGATCTGGCGTCGATCACGGCGTGAAGTCGGGCGAGTCGAGGTGACCGAGTGCAAGCCACCCGACGCCGCCCCGTTAGCTTGCACGTCGTGGAACTCGAGTTCACATGGTCCGATCATCGGGGCCGCGTCTCCGTCGACTGTCGAACGAACCACGAGCCCGCCGAGATCGGTGCCCTGCCCGGCGCGGACGGTTTGCCGACGTGCATCGCCACCGTCGACTTCCCGAACCTCGGCTACCGCGCGATGTTCGGCTGGGTGCAACTCGTCCGGTCGAGCGACAACGCGACCGGCGGCGCGGCGTTCGAGGCTGATCCGTTCGTGCTGTTCGGCGATACGCCGAATCCCTACTGCTGGTACGGCCTGAACCCGACCCTGTTCGATGCGCCGTCGCGGCCGGCCCAGCCGAACCTCACGTGGGAGGCGCACAGCTTCCTCGCGACGACTCCGTTGGACGAGGTGATGGCGTGGCGCCCGCGTCGGATCATCCCGTTGGTCGGGTTCTCGTGGGGTTTCGAGATCGTCGACGGCGACGTGGCGATTCGGCCGGCCGAGGAGCTGGCGCTCGCTCGATGGAACGACCACACGCCGGTGCTCCGCGCGCACTACGGGTTGTGGACCTTCGCCGACGTGTGACGAGCGCCCTAGTCGTCTCGTCTCGTGTCGTCGGGCGGTGCCTGGTTGTCGCCCGATCGGTCGTCGTCGCGGTCGGGTGCGTCGGACTTTGCGCCCTCGAGGCGAGCGAGATTCGCCGAGAACGACGCGTCGTCGAAGTCGTCCTTGCGCCGCTTCCTACGAAATCGCATCCGTCCTGTCCTTTGGTCAGGCCACGAACCCGCCGTGAGGCATGGTAGATCCAGATCCCGTACGTCTTGTCCGGAGGTCACTTGCCGGCGAGCGCCGCGACGACGGGCGCGAGCTCGTGAGTCTGCGCGCCCGGAAGCACGATGTACGAGTAGCCCCAACGTGCGCGGCGCGCTTCGAGCATGCCGGTGATCTCGTCGAGCGAACCGATCAGCGTGAGTGGCGACGAACGCACGGAGTTCGCGTCGGTTTCGTACATCGGCGCGAGCGACTCGGCCACCGCGGCGCCGTCGTCAGTGAGACTCGCGATCGCGATCCACGCGTTGATCTCGATGTCGTCGAAGCGCGGAACGGCGCCGTCGCGCACCCACGCCACCTTTTCGTCGAAGCGATCGGCGAGTGAGTCCTTCGCCGCCGCCGTGTCGACCTCGCCGGAGTGAATCGACGCGTTGACGCCGACGATGTCGGCGATCTCGCCGGCGAACGTCAGCACCCGTCTCGCGCCACCGGCAATCAGGATCGGCGGCCCGCCTGGACGATGCGGCGGGGGAGTGCCGTCGAGCTCGGTGATGGTGTAGTGCTCGCCGGCGAAGCTCAACGGCCCGTCCGCGAAGAGACCTTTCAGCACCCTCGTGTGCTCGATCATCCGGTCGACTCGCACCCTCGGTGGATCCATCGTCAAGCCCGATCGGTCGTAGTCGAGCCGCTTCCATCCGGCACCCAACCCCACCTCGAGCCGACCTTCGGAGAGCAGGTCGATGCTGGCGAGCTCGCGCGCCAGCACCGCTGGGTGGCGGAAGTCGCAGTCGAGCACGAGCGAACCGACGTTGAGGGTCGTGGTTGCCGCCGCAGCCGTCGCCATCGCCGTGATCGGGCCGAGACCTTCGTCGAAGTGATCCGGCACGAACACCGTCGAGAAGCCGAGCGCCTCGAGCTCGCGGGTCGAGTCGGCAAACGATCGGCCCGGCAACGAGGCCTGCAGGTCGACGCCGAAACGGAACGGACGGGGCTTGGCCATCGCGACGTTCTACTTCCGCCCGGCCTCGGGCGACGCTCGAACCGAACGCGACGTCGATCTCGTTGAGGTGGACGCTCGACGGTTCGGCCGGGGCGGTGATCACGACCTCGTTCGATGAGAACGTGTACGTCGCGGTGAACAACGCGATCGTCGGGTTCAACGGCGCCGACGTCGCGGCGGGGCCGGTCTCGAACACACACGTGCCCGGAGCCGTCGGGCTCGTGGCCGCCGACCCGGTCGCGAACGTCGACAACCGCGGTCCGACGCAGTGCGCCTGCCGATGTCAGCGGTCACGAACGCGCCGTCTCGTTGATCACGGCCGCGAGCAGTTCGGGGTGCGTGATCGCCGGAAGGTGACCGGACGGCAGCTGCACGACCTGAGGCGCGTGCGCAAGTCGGCC
>DASZHU010000344.1:0-6037 GCA_035937605.1 Acidimicrobiales bacterium
CCGTTCACCACCGCGGGCGGCAACCAGCTGCACTACGTGCCGGGTGACCCCTTGCTCGAGAACCTCCGGCGGTTCTGGGGCTTCCACCTCACGAGCGCCCTCGGGTTCGACCTTCCGCGCGCCGCGAGCAACACCGCGCTCGTGCTGTTCGCAGGAGCGCCGGTGCTCGCCGCGCTACGACGTGCGGCCCGCCGCGCGTCGTTCGGCGCGCCGGTCGTGTTCTGGCCTGCGAGCGCGCCCGCGAGCGGGGATGGCCTCGACGGGTCGACGGCGACGCCTTCGTGATCAGGTTCCGCTGAGCTGGGCGACGACCGGCGCCATGGGCTCCATGGCGTCCTTCTGCAGCACGAAGTAGGAGATCCCCCAGCGATCGCGCGCGGCGCGGAGCTTGTCGCAGATCTCGTCGACCGTTCCGAACCACGCGTACGGCAGTTGCAGCGCCTCGTCGGCCGTCACACCGAACGCTCCCGCGAGGTTCTCGGCGAGTGAGCGCGCGTCGTCGGTGATCATCCCGAAGAACACGAGCACGTTGAGCTCGAGGTCGGCGAACCGATCACCAGCGGCCTCGCGAACCCACTGCACTTTCTCGTCGACGCGCGACGCCACTGCGTCCTTGCCCGCGTCCGCCGTGATCTCGCCCGCGGTCAGGCGCGGGTTGATGCCCACGATGTCGGCGTGTTGCGCGGCGATCCGCAGCACCTTCGGACCGCCACCGCCGATGAGGATCGGGGGGTGAGGCTGCTGGATCGGTTTGGGCAATCCGTCCAACCCGTCGATCGTGTAGTGCTCGCCCTTGAAGCTGTACGCGCCCGGCGCCCACAGTCCCCGGAAGACGTCGAGGGCTTCGACCATCCGGGCGATGCGCACACCGTCGCGATCCTTCGGGATGCCGGACTGCTCGTAGTCGGTCGTCATCCAGCCCGCGCCGATGCCGAACTCCACCCGACCGCCGGACAGCACGTCGATCGTAGCCATCTCCTTCGCGAGCACGACCGGGTGCTTGTAGTCGTTGTCGAACACGAGCGCGCCCACGCGCAGATCCGTCGTGGCGTCGGCGGCGGCCATCATCGCCGGCACCGGGGCGAGCTGGTCGCCGAAGTGGTCGGGGAGGAACAGCGAGCTGTATCCCATGTCTTCGGCCTTGCGGGCGAGCGTCGCCCACTCGGCGGCACTGGCTGCAGTCGACGCCTGCACGCCGAATCTGAACTTTCTCGGATGGGCCATCGGCGCGCACGCTAGTGCCCAGCGTGTCGGTAACGTCGTGCGTCTCGTGCGGTACTTTTCTCGATTTTGCGCGATCTGCATGGCGACCGCGCTCGCCGTTTCGGTCTTCGCATTCGCGCTGGTGCCGCAAGTCACGACGCTGTTCAAGGCGACGCGGACCGAGGCCGCGCCCATCAACCTCGACGCGCTGCCGGAGCGGTCGCTGCTGTACGACAAGTCCGGCAACCTGATCGGCCCGCTGCCTGCGGTGGAGAACCGTTCGCCCGTCACCCTCGGCCAGATTCCGAACACCGTGAAGCGGGCAGTGCTGGCCGTGGAGGACGAGAACTTCTACACGCACAAGGGCGTGAACCTGCGGGCCACCTTGCGAGCCCTGTTCACCAACGTGTCGTCGGGGGCGGTCGAGCAGGGCGGCTCCACGATCACGATGCAGCTCGTCAAGAACGCGTTGCTGACTCCGCAGAAGTCGCTCCAACGCAAGACGCAGGAGGCGATCCTGGCGTGGCGGCTCGAGGGCATCATGTCCAAGGACGACATCTTCGAGCGCTACCTCAACACCGTGTACTTCGGCAACGGCGCCTACGGCGTGCAGGCGGCCGCCGAGACGTACTTCGGCGAGAACGTCGGTCAGCTCGACTGGTCGCAGGCCGCGCTGCTCGCCGCGATGATCCGCGACCCGCGCGACTACGACCCGTTCGTGTCCCCCCAGCTCGCGGTCGAACGACGGCACATCGCGCTGGCGCGTCTCGTCGAGACGGGCGACCTCACACAAGGCGAGGCCGACCTCTACTCGTTCACACCCCTGCCCACACAGCCTTCGCAAGTGGCGGCCCCGCCGAAGGACTACTTCATCGAGCAGGTGAAGCAGCAGTTGCTCGACGACCCGTCGTTCAACCTCGGCGACGACTACACGACGCGCTACAACGCGGTGTTCAAGGGTGGCCTGCGCATCTACACGACGCTCGACCCGGCGCTGCAGCTGAAGGCGATCGCCGCCCGCAACGACACGCTGCCCGATCAAGATCCGAACGGTCTCTTCACGATCGCGGGCCGGAGTCAGGACACCAGCACCGCCTGCCCGAAGCTCAACGACGGCGCGGGACACTGCCTCGGCACGATCGCGATGGTCAGCGTCGAGCCGACGACCGGCGCGGTGCGTGACCTCGTCGGTGGTCCGGGCTTCGACAACTGGAAGTACGACCTCGCCACGCAAGCGACGCGCCAGCCCGGTTCATCGATGAAGGCGTTCGTGCTCGCCACCGCGCTCGAGCAGGGTGACAGCGTGAACGACACCATCGACGGCGGCGGCTGTGCGATCAGGAACCCCGGCGGCACGCCCGACCCGTACGTCCAGAAGGGCGAAGGGGGAGTCGCGACGCTCGTCCGCCAGACCGCCGGCTCGGTGAACTGCGCGTTCCTACGGCTCGGACAGATCGTCGGCATCGACAAGGTCATCGACCAGGCCCGCAAGATGGGCGTGACCGCGCCGTTGCAGAACGTCGTGTCGTTCCCCCTCGGAGTCAACCCGGTGTCGCCGCTCGAGATGGCGGGCGCGTATGCCGCAATCGCCAACGACGGGATGTACAACTCTCCGTACTTCGTCGACAAGATCACCGACGCCCAGGGCAACGTGATCTACCAACACGAGGCGAACCCGAAGCGCGTGATGTCGACACAGTCGGCGCGCCAGGAGATCGTCGCCCTTCGCGCCGTGGTGACCGGGGGTACGGGAACGAAGGCGCAGCTGGGTAGCCGTCAGGTGGCCGGCAAGACCGGCACGACCGACCAGCACGGCGATGCGTGGTTCATCGGGTTCACGCCGCAACTCGCGACTGCCGTGTGGATGGGAAACCCCGAATCAACGGTGCCCATGAACGACGTCGGCGGCATCAACGTGTTCGGAGGTACGTTCCCCGCGCTGGTCTGGCACAACTTCATGGTGCAAGCGATGGACGGACTCCCCAACGACGACTTCATCCCGCCGACCTTCACGCGCGGCGGCAAGTACCTCCAGGCGCCGAAGGGCACCGAGTCGGGGCGACCGCGGACGCCGACCTCGGGCACCTCGGCGACCTCGAGCTCCAGCACGGCGTCCGGCTCGACCTCCTCCTCGAGCTCGGGTTCAGGCGGCGCCACGACCACGACACCGGACACGACGCCAGGCACCACGCCCCCGACCCATCCCCCCGAGACGGTGCCGACCACCATCCCGAATGCAGGTGGCCCGTGAGCGCGCTCGACGATCTGCTGGCGGTGCAAGCGCTCGACCTCAGCGCGGACCAGCTGTCGCACCGCCGCGCCAACCTGCCGGAGCGAGCGGAGCTGAACTCCTGCCAGGCCGATCTGCTCGCGCTGGAGACGCGATCGGCAGGGGTGGAGGCGCTGCGCAACGAGGTCGCGCGCAACGAGAAGCGGCTCGAGGACGAGATCTCGATGGTGCGCGACAAATCCGCGCACACGGAGAAGACCCTCTACTCCGGCTCGATCAACGTGCCGCGCGAGCTCACCGCGCTGCAGGAGGAGATCGAGGCGCTGGCCCGCCGGCAGCGCCAGCTCGAGGACCAAGAGCTCGAGCTGATGGAGCAGGCCGAGCCGCTCGATGCCGACCTGGCGAGCATGGCCGCGGAGCGCACGAAGCTCGACGACCACGCCATCGGGTTGCTGGCCCGCATCGCGGAGGAGGAGACGGTCATCGACGCCGAGCTCGGCAACGTGCAGGCCCGTCGCGCGACCGCCGTGCAGGCGGTGCCTGCCGATCTGCTCGACGAGTACGAGCGCCTGCGCCGCGCCCTCGGCGGGATCGGCATCGCCCGACTCTCCGGCAACCGATGCGAAGGCTGTCACCTCACGCTCTCCGCGGTGGACGTGGACCGCATCCGGCACGAGCCGCCGGACACGCTCGTGCACTGCACCGAGTGCAGCCGAATGCTGGTTCCCTGACTTGTTCTTCTGGTTCATCGGCGCGGGCTGGCTGCTCGTGGCCGCCGTCTTCCAGAGTCCGGCGCTCGACTACCGCCTCGTGATGCTCGGTGCGCTCCTGCCGTTGCTCGACGTACTGACCGGTGGTCCGTGGATGTTGCACACGTTGCTCGCGTCGGTGTTCGCGCTCGCCGCCGTGATGGTGCTGACCGCGCCTCGTCGTCTGGACCACCGGCGCCTCGTACGGCGGCGCTGGCTCGGCATCCCCATCGGCATGTTCGTGCACCTCGTGCTCGACGGAGCGTGGACGAACACCGGCGTGTTCTGGTGGCCTGCGTTCGGCACGTCGTTCGGACACGCTCGGTTGCCCGAGCTCGATCGCGGCGCCCTGTCGCTGCTGATGGAGCTCGCCGGCCTTGCCGCGAGCGCGTACGGCGTGAACCGGTACGGGCTCCGCGACGCCGAGGCCCGCAAGCGATTCCTGCGCACCGGCCAGCTTCCGCGCTAGGACTCCGCCGTGCTCATCGTCGTTCGCCACGGTCAGACCGCCGCGAACGCGCGGGGGCTGCTGCTCGGGCGCGCCGATCCCGCGCTCGACGACGCAGGACGCGCCCAGGCCCAGGCGGTCGCCACCACGCTGTCGCCGTTGTCGGACGAGGTGCGCATCGTGACCAGCCCGCTGCGACGCACGCGCGAGACGGCGGCGATAATCGCCGGCGAGATGGCGGTCGAGATCGACGAGCGGTGGATCGAGCTCGACTACGGCGCGTTCGAGGGCAAGCCGGTGGCCGATGTGCCGGAGGCGACGTGGCGGAAGTGGCGCCGCGACCCTGATTTCGCGCCGGAGGGCGGTGAGACGTTGCGGGCGTTGGGGGCTCGTGTCGCGGAAGCATGCGACGAGTTGCTGTCGCATGCGATCGACCGCGACATCGTCGTGGTCACCCACGTGTCGCCGGTGAAGGCCGCGGCAATGTGGGCGCTCGGCGTCGGCGACGACGTCACTTGGCGGACGTATGTCGCGCCGGGGTCGATCACCCGCATCGCCTCGCGCCGGTTCGGCCCGGTGCTCGCGTCGTTCAACGAGACGCCGTGGTGATCTCGTGAGGTTGGGCCCGAACGTGCGGGTCGTGGTCTCGGGCGCTTCGGTGCCGGCGCTCATGGCGGTGCCCTGAACCGCGGGTGCCGCGGGTCGTCGGGCGGGACCATCGGGCGCACGCCCTTGCCTTCCACCAGGCCCCAGCCCTCGTACGTCTTCAGATCGTGATCAGGGTCGCAGAGGGGATCGGTTTCGTCGAGGCGGGTGTGTCGTGTCCGTGCGAAGTCTTCGCGATGGTCGTAATCGAGCCGCGCGTGCCGCCCGCATCCCTCTCGTGCACAGACGGGCTGTTGCAGAGCAACGCGACCTTCTGAGCCGTGTTCGGTCCCCGCCCGAGGTGCGTGACGTTGACGACGTCGACGCCCCTCGTGATGACGAGCTTCAACACCGACTCGCCCAGCATCTCGCGCGCCGCCGCCACCGAGATCGGGCCGAGGCCGGCGATCTCACACGCCTCGTCGCGCTCGACTCGGCCCCGTGTCAGGGCTGTGAGGTCGATGCGGAGCACGGCAAGATGGCGGATCGGGTCGACTCGAGCCGGCCCGCGCTGCTCACCCGGGCCCATCGACTCCTCCGCGAGCAACCGGAGCGCGTCGAACGCATACACCTCGAGTGGCTCACGTGTGCCGTCACGCCTCGCCGCGTTGAAGCGTTGGTCGACGAGGCGCTCGAGTGCCTTGTCGATGATTGCCAGGTCGCGCTTGGTGCCGACGGCGTGGAGGTGCTCGGCGCCCTCGCGATCGCGGTAGCGGCGGACGCATCGGTTGGCGTGGATGTTCCGCTCCCGCGCCTCCATGT
>DASZHU010000345.1:0-10328 GCA_035937605.1 Acidimicrobiales bacterium
AAGGTAGAGCCATCGAAGGTCGAAGTTGACGCCGAGGAAGCCGACATCGGACGAACCGCCGCCGATGTCGGTCGATGGAGCCAGCGATTGCGCCGGCGCGCTGACCGTGCCGCCTGTGAACCCGCTCGCCGGGGCGGAGCCTGCCGGCGGCGTGGTCGTGAACGCTTGGGTGACCCCGCCCGAGCCGGAGGATGCCCCGCTCCCGAAGGTGAGGTTGCGGGCGAAGGCGCGACTGGCAACCGACGCCAGGTTGTAGCGAACGAAGTAGGTGCCGTTCAGCGAAGGCGGGGTTTGCGTGATCGGGTTGGGAGGGGGTGGGGGAAGCGTGAGGCCGGTGTTGACATCATGGGTGTAGTCGATGACGACGCCCTGCGACGCCGCGGTCATGAAGCCTTTGTCGTCCGGACCGTTGGTAGCGCCAACGAGCTGTATCGACAAACCAGACGCCTTCAGCAGGTCGGTGCCGACGGACGAGTTGCCGTCAGGGTGGACGCCTTTGTCGTCGATCTTCACCGGCTGACCGAGAAGTCTCGCGCCCTGGACCACTGTCGACGACGTGCCGACGGCGGTACCGCCGACGGTGAAGTGGACATCGGCGATCGACGTGATCGAATCGATCGTCATCAGGCCTCCGATCAGCCTCACGCCATTGACTCGGGATTCGGCATGCGAGACGGCGGCCGCCCCGTCGAAGAGGTTGGCGGTGGTCGCTTGAATCGAGCCCACGGTGAACAGCGCGGTGTCCGGCGGTTTGCCGCCGTTCGCGGCGGTGATCGCGGCCGACACTTGGGCTGGAAGGGGTAGTCCTCCGGTGGAGGCCCCCGGGAGCGGTGCGATCTTCAATCCACTCATCGTCGAGTCGGTCGATGACGTGCCATCGGTGGCGATGCGCGCGTGCGCCGCGCCACCCTCGCCGTTCAGCTGACCCGTCGGTTCGCCGAATCCGAGTGAGCCCTCGGTGCTCTTATCGGGTGTGAACCCATCGGCCTGCGCCATGAACGGCCATTTCGCATTCACGCACGCGTCAAAGATCGGTTGGAGCGCGGCGCTCGGGAGGAAGCCGGAGACCACTGGGCACGCGTTGGCCGGACCCTGGGTCACGCCGTTACCGGGGTCGGCGACCGTCGCACGGGCAGCCGGGCCGTTCGACGAGCTCATCGACGACAGGCCGGTCACGAACTGCATGTGGAGGGTGTCCTTGATGGGGGTGAGGCCACCCTGTTGATCGGGGACGTAGTCAACCCCGAGCGCGTTGGTCGTCGTGCTGAACACCTTCGGTCGCGGGGCAGTCGTCTGCGCTGCTGCACCGAAGGGCGCGACGGCCGCGACGAAGGCGATGGCGGCCGCGCCGAAGCACGAACGCGACATCACTCGCCTGACCGAGGCCCCCCTCACTCCCCTCTCCCTTCCCATGAACCTGCCTTGAGATTCGACACGTGGACGGCGGCAACCTGTCGTGGGCGGTCAGCTACCGTCCGGCCATGACTCCTCTTCGGGTGGTCGCGTGGAGCACGGGCCACGTCGGTATCCACGCGCTTCGCGGCCTGATCCGCCACCCCGATCTTGATCTCGTGGGCCTGTGGGTGCACAGCCCGGACAAGGCCGGCCGTGACGCCGGCGAGCTGTGTGACCTGCCGGCGACGGGCGTGGCGGCCACGAACGACGTCGATGCACTGTTGGCGCTGAATGCCGACTGTGTCTGTTACACCGCAACTGCCGACTTGCGGCCGTGGGAAGCGGTGGACGACATCTGCCGCATCCTGGCCTCGGGTGCGAACGTGGTCTCGAGCTCGCTCGTCCAGTTGCTGCACCCGAAGACGGCAGACGCCGCGATGGTGGAGCGGCTGGACGCGGCTTGCCGCGAGGGCGGGACGTCGTGCTTCTTCTCCGGTATCGACCCCGGCTTCGCCAATGACCTCATCCCGATCGCGCTGATGAGCGCGTGCGAGCGCGTCGACTCGGTGCGGGTGCTCGAGATCCTCAACTACGACACCTACGACCAGCCCGAGGTGCTGTTCGGCACGATGGGGTTCGCACAGCCGCTCGACCACGTGCCGCTGCTGTTGTTCCCCGGCGCGCTGTCGTATGCATGGGGCGGCGTCATCGGCCAGATGGCCGAAGCGCTCGGTGTGGAGCTCGACGAGATCCGCGAGACGCACGAGAAGGCCAGCCTCGACCACGACGTGGAGCTCGCGGTGGGCGACGTACCGGCCGGCACGATGTCCGGTCTGCGGTTCGAGGTGCAGGGCATCGTGGGGGGACGTCCTGCGATCGTCGTGGAGCACGTGACCCGGCTCGACGACTCGGTTGCGCCGCAGTGGCCGCAGGGCCACGGCTACCGCATCGAGATCAACGGGTCGCCGTCGTTCACCGTCGACCTCGTGATGGAGGGCGAGGACGGCGATCACAACACCGGCGGCCTCGTCGCCACCGCGATGCGCTTGATCAACGCGATCCCGTCGGTGTGCGCCGCCGCGCCGGGGGTGCTGTCGACGCTCGATCTCCCCCTCTACAGCGCCCGCCACCTCATGCCCTCGTCCCCCTGACGAGCGGGGACGCGTCACCAGGCGGCTCCGTGGATCCAGGCGAGGGCGCGGCGCCGCTCCCACACCACGTACGGTTCGACGTCGCCCGGAGCCAGTCCGACCTGCAGGTCCTCGTCGCCGACGGCAGACGCGAGGACGGTGGCGAGATCGAGTGCGGCGTACAGCTCGCCCGCATCGCGCGGCGCCGCCTCCGCACGCAGCGCGGCGCTGGACTCCCTTCCCGCCACGTCGGGCAGCAGCGGCGTGAGGTCGCCGCAGCCGCGGTCGAAGTCGAGCTCGCCCACGACCGACAGTGCCCACAGCAACGTGAACAGCGACTCGACCTGCAGCTTGCGCGACAGCTCCTCCACCCGCAGGCCCTCGGACACGTCGACCAGGAACTCGCGCTCGTCGTCGGTCATCGCGTCGAGCAGGCCCTCGGCGCGCAGCCACTCGAGAGCCGCCAACGTCGGCAGCCCGTAGGCGCAGCTGATCACCACGTTGAGCACGAGCGCGCGGTCGAGGATCTCACGCTGCGACCGCGGCTCGCCGACCTCCGGCGGGGGCAGATTCTCCGGCGCCGTGCCGTACCCCAGGCGACGCGCGAGCTTGCGTGATCGCTCGCGAACCTCGCTGGTCATCGGGTGTCGCGGGGCTCCACGGTCACGCCGCGACGCTACACCTCGAACCTGACACGGGTGTCAGGTAGGCTGCTCGCTACGCTGGCTCCAGACGTCAGGGGGTGACGTGAACGTCGATCTCGTGCAGTTGGCCGGACGGCGCGACCGGCTGGCAACCAATCCCACCGTCGACCCGGTCACGGCCGAGGTGGTGCGCTCCTGCATGGAGACGGTGTGCTTCGAGATGGCCACCTACGTGTCGCGCACCGCCACCACCCCGATCCTGAACCAGTCGAACGAGCGCAACGCCACGATCCTCGATGCTCGAGGTCGCCTCGCCGCCCTGTCCGTCGGCATCCCGCAGTTCATGCTCACCTCGACGTTGCCCGTGCGTTTCGCGCTCGACTACCTGGGTGTGGCCGAGTTCCGCGAGGGCGACGTGTTCATCGCCAACGATCCGTATCACGGCGGCGGACACCTCCCCGACTACAACGTGTTCGCGCCGTGCTTCGCCGACGACCCGCTGACGGGCGAGCGTCGAATGGTGCTGATCTCGTCGATCCAGTGCCATCACGGCGACACCGGCGGCGCAGTACCCGGCGGCTACAACGTGACCGCCAACGACATCTGGGGCGAGGGCGTGCGGTGGCCGGTGGTCAAGGTCGTGGACCGCGGCGAGGAGCGCCGCGACGTGCTCTACGCGCTGGCGACGAACAACCGCCTTCCCGACTACATCGGCGACCTCCGCGCACAGATCGGCGCCGCACAGCTCGCGACCAAGCGCCTCGCCGACATCATCGAGCGCTACACCGTGCGCACCGTCGAGGAGTCGGTCGACTACATGGTCGACTACGCCGCCCGCCGCTTCCGTGAAGAGGTCAGCGCGTGGCCTGACGGCTCGTACGAAGCCGACGCCTATGTCGATCACGACCCGCTCGGCAACCCCGACGTGCACTTGCACGTGAAGATCACCGTCGCGGGCGACCGTCTCGTCATCGACTACACGGGCAGCGACACCCGGCCCGAGCTGCAGGCGTGGTCCACCTACGGCAACACGCGCGGCTACACGATCGCCCAGATCGCCGCGATGATGGATCCCGAGATCCCGAAGAACGAGGGCTTCTTCGACTCGATCGAGCTCATCGTGCCGCCGGGATGCGTCTTGAACCCGCCGCCGGGCAAGCCCGTGTCGGCCGGCACGCATCATCCCGGCGCGGACGTCGGTGAGGTCATCGCCGTTGCGATGCAGGACGTGCTGCCGGACAAGGCCGTACCCCAGACCTACAAGACCGGCATCCCGACGGTCATCGTGGGCGTCGACCCTCGCACCGGCCAGACGTTCACCGACCATTCCGCCGAGGTGTACGCCGGTTGGTGCAACGCGGCGCGCGGGATGGATGCGTGGGGCGCGCAGAACGCGGCGTTCGGCAACCTCTGGAAGGCGACCGCGGAGATCAACGAGTCGCTCTATCCGCACGTGCAATGGGAACGCGACTACCGCACCGACTCGGGGGGACCCGGGCAGTGGCGCGGTCTGTGCGGCAGCCACTACGTGAAGGAAGTGCGAGTCGACGCGAAGGTCTACACGTACGTCGTCGGGATGAAGTACCCGATGCCGGGGATCTGCGGCGGCATGCCGGGTGAGCCGAACAAGCTCACGATCCGGTACCAGTCCGACGACCCGTTCGTCGTCAAGCACACCGCCGATTGGGTCCCGATGAGCGCCGGTCAGCGCCTCAACTACGACTACGGCGGCGGCG
This sequence comes from Acidimicrobiales bacterium, assembly GCA_035937605.1. Classification (GTDB taxonomy): domain Bacteria; phylum Actinomycetota; class Acidimicrobiia; order Acidimicrobiales; family JACDCH01; genus DASUCS01. Next base: position 4,906 of record DASZHU010000345.1, read on the forward strand.
GCGGTTGGGGCAACCCGCTCGACCGCGATCCGCAGGCCGTGCTGGACGACGTGCTCGACGAGTACGTCTCCATCGAACGAGCTGCTCCGGACTACGGCGTGGTCCTCACGGGATCGCTCGCCGATCTCACGCTCGCCGTCGACGAGGAGGCAACCGATCGGTTGCGCGCGTCCCGGCGGTGACCGCCGGGTATCGCATCGGGTGTGACGTCGGAGGGACGTTCACCGATCTGATCTGCGTCACCCCCGAGGGCGAGGTCGTCCTCGATAAGACGCCCACGACGCTCGACGACCAGTCGATCGGCGTGATGAACGGTGTGACGCAGCTGGCCGAGCGCTTCGGGCTCTCACTCGACGACTTCTGCCGCCGGCTCGACATCGTCGTGCACGGTACGACCACCGCCGACAACACGATGATCGAGATGAACGGCGCCAACACCGGCCTGCTCGTGACACGCGGCCATCGCGACGAGATCGAGATGCGCCGCGTGCACAAAGAGGAGATCTGGGATCCGTCGTATCCCGGTCCGCAGCCGATCGCCCGCCGACGAGTTCGCATCCCGATCCCCGAGCGGTGCGCGTTCGACGGCGAGGTGTTGCTCCCGCTCGACGAGGACGCGGTCCGAGCGGGAATCGCGCGCCTCAAGCAGTTCGGCTGCACGTCGATCGCCGTGATGTACCTCTTCTCCTTCGTGAACCCGGCGCACGAGCGCCGCACGCTGGAGCTCATCCGAGAGGAGTTCCCCGACGTCGAGCACGTCTCGCTCTCGCATGAAGTGATGTCGGCGGGCCCGGAGTTCGAGCGCGTGTCGACCACGTTGGTCAACGCGTATGTGGCGCCGCGGATCGCGAAGTACACGACACACCTCGTCGACTCGCTCCGCGCCGCGGGGTACGGCGGCCCGGTGTTGATCATGCAGGCGACCGGTGGCGTCATGCCCCCCGACTACGTTGCCCGGCGCGCCGTGACGCTGCTCGGGTCGGGCCCGACCGGCGGCGTCATGGGTTCCGCGGTTGCGGCCACCGCGGCCGGCGCCCCGGACTTCATCGCCGTCGACATGGGCGGTACGTCGTTCGACATCTGTCTCGTGCGCGCCGGTCGGCCCGAGGTGAAGACTGATCGCAACTGGCGCTACCGCTACTACATCGGCATCCCGATGGTCGACGTGCGGTCGGTCGGAGCGGGAGGCGGATCGATCGCGCGAGTCCGCCAGGGCGCGCTGCTCGTCGGCCCCGAGTCGGCGGGATCGGTACCGGGCCCGGCGTGCTACGGCCGGGGAGGAACGAGTGCGACCGTCACCGACGCCGACGCGGTGCTCGGCTACCTGCCCGTGGACAACTTCGCGGGAGGGCGCATGACCCTCGACGTGGAAGCGGCACGAGCCGCCATCACCCGTGACGTGGCCGAGCCGCTCGCGGTCGACATCGTCGAGGCGGCGTGGGGCATCGAGCGCATCGTCAACGCCAACATGGCGAACGCGATGCGACGGGTGCTGTCGTCGTACGGTGCCGACCCGCGCGACCTCGCGGTGATCGCGTACGGCGGCAACGGACCGCTGCATGCCTGCGCGCTCGCGACGGAGCTCGGCGCGGCTCGCGTGCTGGTGCCGAAGGCGGCGCCGGCGTTCTCCGCGCTCGGGCTGCTCGTCGCCGATTACGTCGTGGACATGCTCCGGTCGTACGTCGTGCCGATCAGCCAGGTCGAGGTCGATCGCCTGCGGGGGCTGATGTCGGAGCTCGTCGACGAGGCGAAGAAGGAGCTCGCTCCTGCGGGCCTACCCGAGGGCGCGACCGAGACCGAGCTCTACGTGCAGATGGCCTACAGCGGGCAGAACTCCGACATGTCGGTGCCGTGCCCGGAGGGCGCAACCCTCGACGCCACCGGGCTCCTCGACCTCACGCAACGCTTCCACGACCTGCACGAGACCGACCGCGGGTTCGCGTTCCGCAACCAGCAGCCACAAGTCCGTGGTGCGCGGCTGATCGCCCGCGGGGTCACGTCGAAGCCGGGACATCTCGCCGAGCTCGGCTCGGTGACCGACGCGTCCGCGGCGCGGCAGGGCGAGCGCCCGGTGTACTGGGGCACCGAGTTCGTGTCCACGCCGGTGTACGACGGGCGTGCGCTCGGCGCGGGCGCGTCGGTCGACGGTCCTGCCCTCGTGGAAGAAGCCTTCACGGTTGTCGCCGTCGCCCCCGGCTGGTCGTGCGCACTCGACGGCCACGGCTCGTACGAGCTCACCAAACGTTGACTGCGTTCTTCACCGAAGCCGAGCTCGTGGTGGTCGCCGCCGCGGTCGATCGTTTGATCCCCCCCGACGACCTCGGCTGCCCTGGCGCGGCCGCCGCAGGCGCGGCCGACTACATCGACACCTTCCTGGGCGCGTTCACGTTCGACCCACCACGCATCTTCGCGGGCGGCCCGTTCTCCGGCCGCTGGGGCGGCGACGCGACCTTCGAGAACTGGCTACCGCTCGGGAGGATGGAGGAGCTGGCGTGGCGAACGCGCATCGAAGGCTCGAACGGCGCCGCGGAACGCGAGTTCAACGGCGCCGTCATCGGGCTGCAGCAGATGTATCGCGATGGCATCGCGGCGTTGGGCGACGACTTCGCGACCGTCGACGATGACGAGCAGGACGCGCGGCTCACGGCCGTTCGCGAGTTCAGGAGCCTGCTGTACCAGCACGCGTGCGAGGGCATGTACGGCGACCCGGTCTACGGCGGCAACCGCAACGAGATCGGCTGGAAGATGATCGGCTGGATCGGCGACATCCAGCCCCGCGGTTTCACGAAGGAAGAGGTCGAGAGCCGCGAGAAGTTGGAGATCCACCGACCCAACGGCTTCGAGGGTGGGGAGTCACGGCGTGGCTGACCTCGACTGCGACGCCGTCATCGTGGGGTCGGGGCCGGGAGGCTCGACGGTCGCCGACGTGCTCACCGCGGCCGGTTGGTCGGTGATCGTCCTCGAGAAGGGCCGCAACCACCTCATCTCGCTCGGGCCGCCGTTCGAGCCGTCGGGCGATCAGTCGAACGACGAGATCAAGTTCCTGCGCCGGCACTTCCTCGGCCCCGATCCGTTCCTCGAGCCCCGCACCTACCGCCGCACCGGGGCCGACGGTGATCGCCTCTTCACGGGTGAGGTCAACAACCTGCCGTCGACCGTCGGCGGCGGCGGGTTCCACGCGGACGGCAAGCTCCCGCGGCTCCGCGAGGACGACTTCCACCTGCTCTCTGCGATGGGTCCCGTTGACGGCGCCGCGATCGCGGACTGGCCGGTGCAGTACGACGACCTCGAGCCGCACTACGCGATCGCGGAGCGCCTCATCGGTGTTGCCGGCGACGCGGGCAAGAACCCGTTCGAGGCGTGGCGCAGCGGCCCGTACCCGATGCCGCCCGGGCCGGACATGTTCGGCGCGATCCTCACATCCGAGGCCGCGGTCAATCGCGGGCTGCACCCGTACCGCGCGCCTACCGGCGTGAACTCCGTCTTCTACGACGAGCGCCCGCCGTGCAACAACTGCGGCTTCTGCGGACACTTCGGCTGTCCGATCCACGCCAAGGGCGATCCGATCTCGTCGCTACGACGCGCGCTGCGTACCGGCCGTTGCGAGGTGCGCGCCGAGTCGTACGTGAAGGAGATCGTGCTCGACGGCAGCGGCCGCAAGGCCACCGGAGTGCGCTATCTCGATATCGCCGCGGGCAACGTCGAGCGCGAGATCCGCGCCGGCCACGTAGTCATCGCCGGTGGTGCGTTCGAGACGCCGAGGCTGCTCTTGCGTTGTGGTGTCGGCAACTCGTCGGGGCTCGTCGGTCGCAACCTCACGTACCACTTCCAGACGTTCTCGGTCGGCATCTTCCCGTTCTCGATCCATGGTGAACGCGGGCGGTCCGTCACGCATCTCCACGACGACTTCATCGTGCCGGGGCCCGACGAGATGGCCGCGGCGCGCGACGCCGGTCTGCCGTGGATACGCGGCGGCACCGTCGAGCACGGCGGCGGTGGCACGCCCCTCATGGAGGCATCCACGTACCCGCCCGGGCCGCAACACGCGATCTCGATGCGCGACTCCGCCATCCGCGATCGCCTCTTCGCCTTCACGTTGCAAGCCGAAGACCTCCCTCAGCTCGACAACCGCGTCGACCTCGATCCGACGGTCGTCGACGCGTGGGGTTTCCCCGCGGGACGCGTCACGTACGCGCCGCACAAGCACGAGCTCGTCGCGTCAGATCACTTCGCGCCAATCCTCGAGCAGGTCATGCGTGACGCCGGTGCGGACTTCGCGTTCTCGACGACGTCGCCGCCTCAAGGCGACCTCGATCTCTTCGATGTGAGCCCGCTCGGAGTCGCGCCGGCGTCGCGACACACGATGGGAACGTGTCGCATGGGCGACGATGCCCGCACCTCCGTCGTCAACGGCGAAGGCCACTTCCACGACGTGGAGAACATGCTCTGTGCGGACTCGTCGGTGTTCGTCACGTCGGCGGGGTACAACCCGACGCTGACGCTCGTGGCCCTCGCGCATCGCGCCGCCTGCAAGCTGGCCGGCGTCGACGTCGAGTCGACCGCGCCCATGGACTTCGCGTGACCGAGGTTCTCCTCGCGCAGGCGGACGGGCGCCTGGAGGTGCGGCGCGGCCGCGGCTCGTTCCGCCCGGCCGGCGCGGCCTGGCTGCTCCTCGATCGCGAAGACAGCTTCGCGGGACCCGGATGGTCGGCACTCGTCGACGCCGGTGACCGATACGAGCTGGACGAGGACATCTCCTGGACCGCGGTCGTGCGGTCGGGCGGGTCGGTCGCGTCGCGCGACATCCGGCCCGAGGACGTGGTCATCGAGCACCGCGGCGAAGGCCCGACGGCGCGCGTCGTGCGCACGTACGTGGCTGAAGGTCCGCTCATCTGCGGCGAAACGCTCAGCCCACCCGGGGGATGGTCGAGCTGGCCACCACACCGTCACGAGCACGAGGAGATCTATCTCTACCGGTTCGCCGATCCCGCCGGCTTCGGGGTGCAAATGGTGTACGACGGCGACCCCGGTACACCGTCGGTCGTGCGCAACGGCCACATCGAGCGCATCCGCGGCACGTACCACCCGGTTGTCGCGTCACCGAAGTCGGCGATGCTGTACATGTGGGCTCTCGCGGGGGTGTCGATGACGCTGACCCCCCAATCCGATCCGCGCTACACCTGAGCCATGGATGCACTCGAGGTGGTGCGTCGCGAGGGCGACGTGTTCTACCGGCAGGCCGCGACCGCGGATCCCGAGTTGGGGGTGCCGAACTGTCCCGGCTGGGTGGTGGGCGATCTCGTGTGGCATCTCGGCGAGGTCCATTGGTTCTGGTCGGAGATCATCGAGACCCGCGCGTCGTCACCCGACGCGATCGGCGGAGCGCATCCGTCGCGGCCGGGTGAGTACGCGGACCTCGTCGA
>DASZHU010000346.1:0-7774 GCA_035937605.1 Acidimicrobiales bacterium
CTCGTCGATGCCCTTCTGGATGTAGTTCGTGACCCGCTCGACCTGTGCGCGTGACGACAGCGGGCCCATCATCGCGAAGTCCGCGAAGGGATCCTGCGGCTGGAACTTCGTTGCCACTTCGTCGCCGGCGATGCGCTCGGCATCGGCCATGCGACCGTTCGGGACGAGCATGCGGGTGAGCGCGGTACAGGTCTGTCCCTGGTTGAGATACGCCTTGCCGACGCCGTCGCGTACCCACTTCTCGAAGTCCGCATCGTCGAGGTCGTCGAGGAGGATGTTGGCCGACTTGCCACCCAGCTCGAGCGCGACGCGCTTGAGGGTCTGGCTGGCCACCTCGGCGACGCGCTTGCCGGCGCGGGTGGAACCTGTGAACGACACCATGTCGATGCCGGGATGGGCGGCGATCGCCTCACCGACGACCGGACCCGTGCCCGTCACCATGTTGAAGACGCCCGCGGGCAGGCCGGTGTCGTTGATGACCTCGGCGAGCACGTACGCGTCGAGCGGCGCGATCTCCGACGGCTTGAGCACCACGGTGCAGCCCGCAGCCATCGCGTACGCGACCTTCGCAGCGATCTGGTGCAGTGGGTAGTTCCAGGGAGTGATGCAGCCGACGACGCCGACCGGCTCCTTGACGACGAGGCTGTTGCCGACCGTCGACTCGTACTGGAAGCTCTCGGCGAGCGCGCCGGCGGTGTTGAAGGAGTTGATCGGCAGGCCGGCCTGCACGATCTGGCTCAGCCACTTCGGCATGCCCGCCTCGCGGGTCACGATCGTGGCGATCTCGTCCATGCGGGCGGCGAGGCCCTCACCGATGCGGGTGCAGAACTTCCCCCGCTCTTCAGGCGACGTCTGCGACCAGGCGTCGAACGCGGCGCGAGCGGCCTTGGCCGCCTTGTCGACATCGTCGGCCGTGCCCTCGGGAATCGTCCCGATCACCGAGCCGTCGGTCGAGTCAAAGACCTCGATCGTGCCCTTCCCTGCGGACGGCACCCAGGCGGCGTCGATGTACAGCTTGTCCTGCACCTGCACTGCGGTATCCGGCAAAGCGGGACCTCCCCCGTTGAACGCTTGACTCGTCGGTCAAGGGGAGGCTACCGGCACGCTCCGTCGAGTGTCATCTCGGCCCGCCCGCTCAAGAATCGGGCGGTCGCGACCGACGCATCTGGCATGGGAGCCAGAGCCGAGCGATTCCTACAGGCGGTCGACGATCGCCTGTGCGAACTCCGAGCACTTCACCTCTGTCGCCCCTTGCATGAGACGGGCGAAGTCGTACGTCACGATCTTTTCGGCGATCGTGGCCTCGAGCGCACGGACGATGTCGTCGGCGGCATGCTGCCAGCCGAGGTGCTCGAACATCATCACGCCTGACAGCAGCACGGAGCCCGGGTTCACCTTGTCCTGACCGGCGTACTTCGGCGCGGTGCCGTGCGTCGCCTCGAAGATGCCGTGGCCGCTGACGTAGTTGATGTTGCCGCCGGGAGCGATGCCGATGCCGCCGACCTGCGCGGCGAGCGCGTCGGACAGGTAGTCGCCGTTGAGGTTCATCGTGGCGATCACGTCGAACTCGTCGGGACGGGTGAGCACCTGCTGCAACGTGATGTCGGCGATGGCGTCCTTAACGAGGATCTTGTCGCCCGGATTGCCGTTGCAGTCGTCCCAGCCGACCGCGGTGTCCGAGAACTCCTCACGCGTGAGCTCGTAGCCCCAGTTGCGGAACGCGCCCTCGGTGAACTTCATGATGTTGCCCTTGTGCACGAGCGTGACGCTCTTGCGGCCGCGCACGATCGCGTAGTTCAACGCGGCGCGGATCAGTCGTTTCGAGCCCGCCTCCGAGATCGGCTTGATGCCCAGACCGGAGTCCTCGCGGATCCGTGCCCACTTGCCGCCGAACTCGGCGAGCATCTCGCGGAGGCGCTTCGCCTCGGCGGAACCCGCCTCGAACTCGAGGCCGGCGTAGATGTCCTCGGTGTTCTCGCGGAAGATCACCATGTCGACCTTCTCGGGATGCTTCACCGGTGACGGCACGCCCTCGAACCAACGCACCGGCCGCAGGCACACGTACAGGTCGAGGATCTGGCGCAACGCGACGTTGAGTGAGCGGATGCCGCCGCCGATCGGCGTGGTCAGCGGACCCTTGATGCCGATCAGGTAGTCGCGGAACGTGTCGACGGTCTCGTCGGGAAGCCAGTTGCCGGTCTGGTTGTAGGCCTTCTCGCCAGCGAGCACTTCCTTCCACTCGATGCTCTTACCGTGCTTCTTCGCGGCGGCGTCCATAACGAGCTGCGCCGCCGGCCAGATGTCGACGCCGGTGCCGTCGCCTTCGATGAACGGGATGATCGGGTCGCTCGGGACCTGCAGCGTGCCGTCCGCGGACATCGAGATCTTCGTAGCCATAGGGCCGAGAGGCTACCCGTCCGCGCCCAGCGGTCCGATTCGGATGAGGAGCGACCGTGAGGGTCGTCGGGCGCGCGAATCCGACAACGGCTCGAGGATTCGCGCGTGCGACGACGGCTGTCTCAAGCGGTCATTGCAACAGGAGTTGGTTGAGTCGTTCGCTTGGAGTATCCCATCCGAGGGTTTCGCGTGGTCGCCCGTTGAGACTGTCGGCGGCGGCGTCGAGGTCGGCTTCGGTGAAGCGTCGGAGGCTGATGCCTTTGGGGAAGTACTGGCGCAACAGTCCGTTGGTGTTCTCGTTGCTGCCGCGCTGCCAGGGCGAACGCGGATCTGCGAAGTACACGGGGACACCGGTGTCGATGGTGAACTGGGGCGTGTTGGGCCATCTCGGATCCCTGATCCCAGGTGATCGACCGGCGCAGCGCGGCGGGCAGCGTGAGGATCTTGGCGGTCATGGCGTCGCGGACCGCGGCCGCGGTGTAGTTCCGCGGCAGGTGTAACAGCATCACGAACCGGGTTGACCGCTCGACCAGCGTGCCGATCGCGGAGTTGTTGTTAGCGCCGATGATGAGGTCGCCTTCCCAGTGACCGGGCACGGCCCGGTCTTCGACCTCGGCGGGCCGTTCGGAGATCATGACCATGTCCTTGACCGGCCCGCGGCTGACGCGGCCTTGGTGCCGGCGTTGAGCGCGGCCGCTGCGCAGGCACCGATGCAGCTCACGGCGGAGCTCACCGCGGCCTTGCACACACAACGACTTGTAGATCGTCTCGTGCGACACCCACCGCTCCGGCCGGTCGGGGAACTCCAACCGCAGCTTCGCCGCGATCTCCTGAGGTGACCACAACGTCAACAACCGCGTTTGCACCTCACCACCCAACTCGAGCGATGCGAGCTTGGGCTGCTTGGGCCGGCGAGCATCCCGCTCGGCGGCTCGATGCGCGGCCACCGCCTTGTAGCCACGGCGCCCGCCGTGATGGTTCACCTCCCGGCTGATCGTCGACGCCGCTCGCCCCAAGCCCTCAGCGATCCGACGCAAACTCTGCTTGCGCTGCAGGCCGAGCTGGATCTCGACCCGCTCCTCCAACGACAACCGCGTCCCCGACGGCGACTCCCACTGCTCGCAGCGCAACACACCCCCGAACGGCTGGAGCACTAACCCGATCGACCCTAACGACACATCAACCTGGCCCTTGATGTCCCGATACGACGCACCCCGCCGCGCCAACCCGATCACCTCACGCCGCAACTCCGGCGACAACCGCCGCCACCGTCGCTTCGCCATACCAACCTCCTCATCGAACTCCCCGGATAGTCCCGAGCTCAACAAGGTGTTGCAGCGATCCCTTGAAACCGCCGACCTGAACGCGCGTCGCTCGCGCGAATCGCGATCGCGCCCCGAGATTCGCGCGCTGGGCGACCGAATCGGTCGCCCAGGCTCCGAATCGGAGCGGAGCGGGTGCTGACGCGCGTGGTGCTTAGAAGAACGGGCTCCATGCGGACGTGCGGAGCAGGCGGCTCTCCCACTGGTCCCGAACCTGCAAGGCGTCGTGCATGAACGTGCCCGGCTGCTTCATCGCCGCCGGGGTCTCGGTCTCGAGCAGGCGCAGCAGTCCCTCATGGCTGAGGACCTTCTGGAACAGGATCGCCTCCGGTCGACGGCCGCCGCTGAACGCAACCTGGAAGCACGCCTCGATCCGCAGCAGCTGCGACTTGGCGAGCATCGGCGCGTACACCTCACCCCAGAACGACGTGTAGTCGTCGAGCGGTTTGTGCGGCCAGCCGGTGTCCTCCATGTAGAGGGTCAGCTCGTGCTCGGCGTGAGGGTCGGTCGGCACGGACGCGAGGTCGACGTCGAGCAGCGGCGACCACGGCAAGGGCTGCAGCACCTTGCCAACGCTGTCGTGTTGCAGGCCGTCGAGCTCGCGTGCCCACGGCTGCAGGTCTCCCGTGGCCACGCGATCGAGCACGCGCCCGTATGCGGCTCCGTCACGCACGGCAGTGATCGTGCAGATGCGGTACGCGGGGCCGGTGCCGTGGGCTTGGTGCACGTACCAGACGAGCCGGGCGTCGTCGCCTTCGGCCAGCGCCGCCATCCAGCGATCGCGGTAGTGCGCCTCGAACTTCTCTTCGAGCGCGCCCCGCACGCGGTGCGTCTCGTGCAGGAAGAGCGTCACCCGATCACGCCAGACCCAGGTTGGCGTAGATGCGGCGCACCGACTCGGAGCGGTTCATCGGGTAGAGGTGGATTCCGGGCAGCCCGGCCTCCAGGAGCCGCTCGCAGATCTTCGTCGCCGCCTCGACCCCGATCGACGCGACGTCTTCCGGCGACTTCGCAGCGGTCAGACGCTCGAGCAGCGGTGCGGGGATGACGCTCCCGTTCATGTTGGCCATGCGTTGCACGCCGGCGACGTTGATGACGGGAAACACGCTCGGGATCACCGGTGTGGTGCACCCGAGCGCGGTCAGCTCGTCACGAAGCCGGATCTGCTCGTGGGGGAGGAACGAGAACTGGGTGATCGCGAAGTCCGCCATTGCGAGCTTGTCGGCCAGCCGCCGGCGATCGGTCGCGCGATCGGGCGACCGCGGGTGCACCTCCGGGTGCGCCGCGACGCCGACGCAGAAGCCCCCGGGATGCGCCCGCACGACTTCGACGAGATCGGTGGCGAAGGTGAAGTCACCCCCGGGATCGCTGCCATCGGCCGGCGGATCGCCACCGAGGGCGAGGATGTTCTCGATGCCGGCATCTGCGTAGTGGTCGAGCAGGCCGTCGATGTCGGCGCGTGTATGACCGACGCACGTGAGGTGCGGCACCGCGGGGAACGGCTGCTCGTCGTTGATGTGCACCACCGCGTCACGCGTGTACTCCCGTGTGCTGCCGAGGGCGCCATACGTGACCGACACGAACGACGGGTGCAGCGGGGCGAGCTCGTGCACGGCCTTCTCGAGCTGACGACGAGCCTCGTCGTTCTTCGGCGGGAAGAACTCGAACGACCACGTGCGACCGGCTGCGAGCAGATCGGCGATTCTCGCCATCAGGACGCTCGACGTTCCGCGGCTTCGACGAGGTTGCGGAAGAGCATCGCGATCGTCGTCGGTCCGACGCCTCCGACTCTCGGCGTGATGTAGCCGGCGAGCTCTTCGCAGGACTCGTCGACATCGGGCAGCAGGGTGCGGCCCTCGTAGCGCACACCTGCACCGACCACGACCGAGCCGGGTGCGATGTGCTCGGGTTGGATCATGCCGGGAACCCCGGCGGCCGCGACGAGGATGTCCGCGCGCCGGGTGTAGTCCGCCCAGTCAGGCACGCCGGTGTGTACGACGGTGACCGCCGCGTTCGCGGTTGGACGCTTCTGCGACAGAAGCAGCGCCAGGGGACGTCCGATCGTGACGCCACGACCGACGATCACGACGCTGCGGCCGGAGACGGGAACGTCGTAGTGCGCGAGGAGCGCCTCGATACCCGCCGGAGTGCACGACACGGGTCCCGGGATGCCGAGGGCCATCCGCCCCATGTTCGTGGGGTGCATGCCGTCGACGTCCTTGTCGGGGTCGACCGCCATCAGCACCGCGTCGAAGTCGACCTGCGGCGGCGCGGGGTACTGCACGAGCATCGCATCGACCGCGTCGTCCTCGTTGAAGGCGTGGACGGTCGCGATGACGTCGTCCGTCGAGACGTCGTCGGGTAGGTGCGCATGCGGGCTGTTGCAGCCGAGCTCCTCCGCTTTGCGCATCTTCATCCCCACGTACCGGGCGCTGGCGTCGTCGCCCCCGACCAGCACGGTGGCGAGACCGGGCGTGTGGCCGTTCTCCTTGAGCTTCTCGATGCGCGGAACGAGATCCGCGAACACGGCGTCGGCGACGGGCGCCCCCGGCATGAGCACTGCCGCCACTAGTGGAGGAAGTGCCTCTCACCCGTGAACACCATCGCAACCCCGAGCTCGTCGGCCCGCTCGATGCTCGCGTCGTCCTTGATGCTCCCGCCCGGCTGGATGATCACGGCGACGCCGGCCTCGGCGGCCGCCTCGATGCCATCCGGGAACGGATAGAAGGCGTCGCTCGCGCACGCCCCGCCCTTCGCTCGACCGGCCGCCTTCTGCGCGGCGATCTGGCCCGCCTCGACGCGGTTCTGCTGACCGGCACCGATCCCCCACGCGACCCCGTCGCGCACGAGCACGATCGAGTTCGACTTCACGTAGCCGCAGATGCGGAACGCGAGCTCCGCGTCGTCGAGCTCGGCCTGGGTCGGCTGGCGCTCGGTGACGACCCGCCAATCGGCGCGGGCGGCGGCGAAGTGATGCGGCTCCTGCAGGAGCAGTCCTCCCGTGATCGCGCGCTGATGTCGTGCATCCGGCGCCGGAGGCGGAGCCTCGAGGAGGCGGGTGTTCTTGCGCTTGGCGATCAACCGATCGACGACCCCCGGGCCGTACCCCGGGGATATGACGACGTCGGACTGCGCGGCAGCCACCATGCGCTCGGCCGTGGCGTCGTCGATCGGCCGGTTCACCGCGACGATGCCGCCGAACGCGGACCGCTCGTCGCACTCGAACGCGAGCTGGTACGCGTCCGCGAGGTCGTCGGCCACCGCGGCGCCGCACGGGTTGGCGTGCTTGATGATCGCCGCCGCCGCGCGCGATCCCGTGGGGTCCATGTCGTGGGCCAGCAGCCAGGCGGCGTCGGCGTCGTACAGATTGAGGTACGAGAGCGCGAGCCCGGAGTGCTGCGTCATGGCATCCCACCAGGGTCGTGCATCACGGGCTCGGTACAGCGCGGCTCGCTGATGCGGGTTCTCCCCGTAGCGCAACTCAAGCGGCACACGCTCGTAGGTGGGGTGAAACGTCACGGGCAGCAGCTCATCGCCGTCGAGCCACTCGACGATCGCCGCGTCGTAGACCGCGGTGTGCGCGAACGCCTTGCGCGCGAGTGCGCGCTTCGTGTCTGCGGTCAGCGCGCCCTCCGAACGTAGCTCGTCGAGCACCGCCGCGTAGTCGGAAGGATCGGTGACGACGCCGACGTGCGCGTGGTTCTTCGCGGCAGCGCGGACCATGGCAGGGCCACCGATGTCGATGAGCTGGATCGACGGGTTCGACGAGAACGGGTAGAGGTTCGAGACGACGAGGTCGATCGGCTCGATGCCGTACCGCTCCATGTCGGCGCGATGCAGCGGATCGTCGCGGTCGGCCAGCAGGCCACCGTGGATCTTCGGATGCAGCGTCTTCACGCGATCGCCGAGCATCTCGGCGCTCCCGGTGATCGTCTCGACCGTGATGACGTCGAGGCCCGCGTCGCTCAATGCCGCGGACGTTCCACCACTCGACACGAGCTCCCATCCGAGCTCGTGCAGGCCGCGTGCCAGCTCGACGATGCCCGATTTGTCGA